>JAFMRP010000411.1 GCA_017354095.1 Ktedonobacteraceae bacterium | reverse complement strand
CAGGGAGGAGATTCGACGCTGCACTACGACCAGGTCGTGAAGCAAGAACTGAAAAATACGTTTCTGGTCAGCATCCCCACCATTACCGGCAACCCCTTCTGCCCCGTCAGCGAAGAACCTGTCCTGAAAGAGCCCAATAGCCCTCCCTCGACGTTCTGCAGCCTGGTGCGCGGCGGCTGGAGCCTGGGCTACCTGCTCCTGTTCGCCTGTGCCGGCTTTCTGGCCACACTGGCCGCCTGGCGCTCCACCCACCAGTGGCGCAGTAACCGGGACGATCCTTCAGCCCGCCAACAGCTCGTGCGCGATTATGCGCGCTGGCTCCTGCTGGCCTGCGCTCTGATCACCCTGCTGCTCTATACCTTCAGCAACGGCCCCCTGGACTGGCCGGGCACCCACGCTCGCTATCTGATCGCCCTTCTGGTGGCCTGGCCGGCGGTGCTCTGGCCGCTCTGGTCCGCCATCAGCGCGCACAGCACCGGCCTCTGGAAGCGCGCGCGCCAGTATACTTCAACCGCGCTGCTACTGGGCATCGGCCTGGTCTATCTCACGGCTACCTTCCTGACTCTGTCCGAAATCCCAGGCACTCAGGCCGAACACCAGCGCGATCTCGCGCTCATCAATCACCTGCGCAGCATCGGCGTGAGACACTTCTATACGGAGTACTGGACATGCGATAAGCTGGCTTTTCTGAGCCAGGAGGAGCTGATCTGCGGCGTTGTCGCCTCCAATCTCAAGCCAACACACAACCGCGAAGCCGGATACTACCAGGCCGTCAGTGCTGATCCACACGCAGCCTACGTTTTCCCTATCGGCTACCATACCCCAACCCTGGAGCACAATATCGCGAAATATCACTTCCAAACCTTCGCAGGCTACCACATCTATATACCCATTACCTGAACTACCTTAAAAATCCCTTAGCAGGACAGCCGAAACGGTTGAGCACTCCAGCCCGTAATAGAAAATAGGGTCCTTGTCGGCCTTTTCGCAGCTGCGTTAAGAGAAAAGAGGTATCAGTCCTGTCAAGCAGCCACTTCGCGTTTCGTACGCTGAGACTGCTACCTCCTATAAGCTTGTCCACAGGCAATCCTTTTTGTTATACTATGCGTGTAAATTGTATGAAGTGGAAGCTCCGGATGGAAGAAGCGCCCCCGTCCGGGTAAGGTCTCAACTGGAGGTTTGTATGCACAACTCATTAGTTCCGTCCGGCGCGAATGCGACATCTACCAGCGTCGTAACGTCCGGCACCAGTGCCAAACCACATGTCTCTCTTGACGCCGACATCATTATCCGCAACGCGCCCGATCCTGTCTTCGTCTCAGACCTGGAAGGCAAGATCCTGCAGGCCAATGATGCCGTCTACGAACTGCTCGGCTTCCGCACCGATGAAGTACTGGAGCAATCCCTCTCCCGCTTTATCAGCGCCGAAGAGACACGCGAATTTACTGCCGCCCTGCGCGAGGTCATCGAGCGCGGCGTCACCCGTAACACACGTCTCAATCCACGTAGCGCCTCCGGTGAGATTATTCCCACGACTCTTAACGCGTCAGCACTGCGCGACGCCGACGGCAAGGTGATTGGCGCCATCGGTATCCTGCGCGATATGCGCGAACTGGATAAAGCTCGCGCCTACTCCGACAGCCTGATCAAGAATGCGCCGGACCCCGTTTTCGTCTCGGACCTGGAAGGCAAGATCCAGCAGGCTAACGACGCCGTCTACGAGTTGCTCGGCTTCCGCACCGATGAAGTGCTGGAGCAATCCCTCTCTCGCTTCATCAGCGCTGAGGAGACGCGCGAGTTCCTGGCCGCCCTGCGCGAGGTTATTGAGCGTGGCGTTACCCGCAATGCTCGCCTGAATCCACGCAGCGCCTCCGGCGAGGTCATCCCTACCACCCTCAATGCCTCGGCACTGCGCGATCCCGACGGCAAGGTGATTGGCGCCATCGGTATCCTGCGCGATATGCGCGAGCTGGATAAAGCGCTGGCCTATTCCGACAGCCTGATCAAGAATGCGCCGGACCCCGTTTTCGTCTCGGACCTGGAAGGCAAGATCCAGCAGGCCAACGACGCCGTCTATGAGCTGCTCGGCTTCCGCCCCGACGAAGTGCTGGAACAGTCACTTTCGCGTTTCATCAGTTCGGAAGAAACACGCGAGTTCCTGGCTGCCTTGAGCGAAGTTATCGAGCGTGGCGTTACCCGCAACGCCCGCCTGACCCCCCGCAGCGCCTCTGGCGAAGTCATCCCTACCACCCTCAATGCCTCGGCACTGCGCGACGCCGATGGCAAGGTGATTGGCGCCATCGGCATCTTGCGCGATATGCGCTCTTATGAAAAGGTGGTGCGTGACTTGCGCGAATCCCAATCAGAACTGCAGGAGAAGATTCTGGATCTGGAGAAGTTCGAAGAAGTTGTCGTGGGTCGAGAATTGAAGATGATCGCGCTCGAAAAAGAGATTGAAAATCTCAAACGTGAAGTGGAGAAGCTCTCGCAGGGACAGAGTAAATGGACCTAGCCGAACGCATATCTGAGCTGAGCACAGACCATCTTGAGCAGGAACTGGAGCAACTGAAGCGAGACTACGCGGCCTTGCTTGAGCAGAAAAATGTGCTTGAAACACGTGTGCGCAAAGGCGAAGAACGCCGCCGCGCCCTCATGCACATCCTGAGCGATCTCAATACGCTCAACCGCAAGCTCTCCAACCAGCGCAAAGCAGTGATCCATATCCTGGCCGACTATGAGCAGGAGCGCAGCCGCCTCGCACGCCAGACCGAGCGCCTCGATAACTCGCGCCGCGCCCTTATGCACATCTTGCAGGATTCGCACAGCTCCAATCTGCGCCTGGAAAATAGCCGCAAAGCCATGATTCATATCATGAGCGATCTGAAAGAGACGACTGAAGAGGTCAGACGGCGTGAACAGGAGCTGCGCGAGAAGCAGGAACAACTGGTGCAGGCTGCCAAATTGGCGACGCTGGGCGAGCTTACAACGGGCGTCGCCCACGAACTCAACAATCCCCTGAACAATATTGGCCTGTTCATAGGCAATGCCATTGACCTGATCGAACTCGGCATGGCCGATACAGAGCCTGAGAGCATCTTGCAAGAGCTCCATAGCGCCCTGCAGCAGGTACGCAAGGCAACCGAGATCATCTCTCATCTGCGCACCTTCGGACGCGCCGCCTCGGTCAGCCGCGAACCGGTAGAGATCCTCCAGATCATCCACAGTTCCATCTCGCTGATGCATGAGCAGCTGCGCCTGCGCCAGATCGAGGTAGTTTTCGATTTCGCAGTCGATGCGGTCGTGGTCATTGCCAACCCCATTCAACTGGAACAGGTATTTATTAACCTGCTGACCAATGCACGCGATGCGCTGGCAGAGAGCACACATACCGGCAAACGGATTACTATCTCCTGCAGGCTCGACGATGGAATGGTGGAGTTGCGTTTCAAAGATAATGGCCCCGGTATTTCGCAGGGCCTTGAACAGCGTATTTTTGACCCGTTTTTTACAACGAAGGAGGTTGGCACGGGCACGGGTTTGGGCCTCTCGATTACATATGGCATCATCAAAGAGCACCAGGGAAGCATAGCAGTCGAGAATCAGCCGGGTGCAGGGGCTCAGTTTGTGATCCATCTGCCTCTTGATTCTGGTGAGGGTGAAGGTCGTTAATTTATGAATGTTCCCTATGTCCTGATCGTCGATGACGATCCAGCTCTGTTGCAGGCTCTGCCACAGGCCCTATCTCTACGCCTGCAAAACGGTGTTACCGTTGACGCGGTTGATTCAGCCACAGAAGCGCTCAAGCTGATCCAGGTGCATGATTATGACGCTATCGTGAGCGATATTAAAATGCCAGGCATGGATGGGCTGGCTCTCCTGCACAAAATTCAGGAAATACAGCCGGAAACACCAACACTGCTGATCACCGGCCACGGCGAACATGACCTCGCAGTCCAGGCATTGCGCGGTGGTGCATACGACTTTATCCAGAAGCCAATTGAGCGCGATTACTTTATTGCGGCCCTTCAGCGCGCTATCCAGACGCGCCAGTTGCGACGACAGGTCAGCGAACAGCAGCGTGCCCTGGAGGCCCATGCCAGAGGACTTGAGGCAGAGGTGCTGCAGCGCACCCGGGAACTCGTCGCGGCCAATGCCGCCAAAGATGAATTTTTGAGTATGGCCTCACACGAGCTGAAAACTCCCCTCTCCAGCATCAAAGCTATGACCCAGCTCCTTCGCCGCCAGTTTGAACGAGCCAGCTCGCCCTACGTGTCGAACCTGATGAACATGGAACGCTCGATCAAGCGTATGGAGATCCTGGTCAATGATCTGCTCAATACCTCCATTATCGAAACCGGCATGTTTGCTCTAAATAAAGAGCGTTACGACCTGGTCGCGCTCTGTCGTCACCTGTACGACGAGTACTTAATGAGCACACACCATTCCATCTCACTTGATGTGCCGGATGAATCCCTGGAGGTCGAAATCGATGTGAACCGCATCAGCCAGGTCATCCTGAACCTGCTCTCTAACGCACAGAAATATTCGCCTTCCGGCACACCTATCAATGTCTCGCTGAAGCGCGTGGAAGGCGAAGGCGTTATTTCAGTAAGGGATCAAGGCGTCGGCATTCCTCAATCAAAGCTGCCCTACATCTTTGATCGCTTCTTCCGCGTACCCGAAGTCGAGGTGCAGACCGGCTCAAGCATCGGCCTGGGGCTGGGACTCTATATCGCTCGCATGATCGTCGAGCGCCACGATGGCCGCATTGAGGTTGACAGCGTACAGGGCAACGGCAGCACCTTCACCGTCACCCTGCCTCTGCTGGCCGAAACCCGGCTGACGGCGACTGAAGTGCATGGCCATGAAAATAATAATCCCCCTCTCATGCCACCCGGATCGTGATTTTACGCGGGTCGAGGGGCAGCACATTGCCCGGACTGTCAGCGACTGTAATGCTTGCCTGCGCGATGCCAACCTGGTGGGTCAGCAAATCCTGCGCAGAAGGTATGTTTAAACCCGTGATCAGACGCGCCAGTTGCTGCTGGCGCGCAGCATCGAACTGCGCTACCCACAGCCCCTGAGCCTCAATATGCAGCGAGATGGTGCCCTGCGAATTCTGCACCGCGGCATTGATCAGGGTCGTTGAAACCTGCCCGGCCTGGGCATAGCTGGTGTGAAAGGTCTGAACAGCATCGCTCTTGAGCAGATTGGCTGCCATCACCATCGCGTCGTCGCGATTGAACACTTCGGCGACACAGGTCACAAGGGTTGTGACGGTGACGCTGTTGGAGTGCTCTCCAGCATCGTGACTGGCGCCCGAATTGGCGGTACACCTGGTCTCACCCGCCTGCTGCTCGCCTTTCTGTACCTTTCCCTGTATAGCCTTCTTGCCATCGTTCGTTAACTGCGCCGCCAGGCTGCTG
>JAFMRP010001559.1 GCA_017354095.1 Ktedonobacteraceae bacterium | reverse complement strand
ACGCAGGTTATAGCAGGCCGCGCCACAGCTGATGATCATCTCTCGCCCATCAGGATCGACCACAGGTAACCTGCGCGATGTGTCCGCGTAGAGTTCGATCACATTCTCCTTCACCCGAAAGAGCCAGGGTTGGGTATTGTATTCTGAAGGAGCAAGTAACGCATAATTGAGAAGGAAGCGTAGTTGCTCTCCAGGCGTTCCCGTTTTAGGGAAATCTTCTTCTGAAATGGTGAGCGGATTCATGCTAGATGTCTTCATGAGAAATGCCTCCATCCCCATGAGCCTGGGGCTGTTGTGCTAACTGTTGGTAGTGCTCCCAGCGACGATCCACATCCCGCTGCGCTTGCTGCATCAAGGATTCGGCGCGCCGCGAGTCGCTCTGTGCCAGTATCCGATAGCGAGTTTCGTTATAGGCGTAGTGCTCCAGGGAACGTGTCGGCGCCTTGGAATCGAGCATGAAAGGCTGTTTTCCTTCTTCGGCCAGGAGCGGATTGTAGCGATAGAGTGGCCAATAGCCTGTCTGAACGGCCAGTTTTTGTTGCTCCAGGCCTTTGCCCATATCAATGCCATGAGCGATACAGTGGCTGTACGCTATGATGAGAGAGGGACCATCATAGGCATCCGCCTCTAAAAAGGCGCGCAGCGTCTGCTGGTCGTTTGCCCCCATCGCGACACGGGCCACATAGATGGTGCCATAAGCCATGGCAAGCAGGCCCAGATCTTTTTTCGGCGTGGCCTTGCCCCGCGCGGCAAATTTTGCCACGGCTGCTCGAGGCGTGGCCTTGGAAGCCTGTCCTCCCGTGTTAGAGTAGACTTCGGTATCCAGCACCAGCACGTTGACATTGCGTCCGGAAGCCAGAACGTGGTCCAGGCCACCAAAGCCGATGTCATATGCCCACCCGTCTCCACCAATGATCCAGACACTCCTTCGCACCAGGACATCAGCCAGGCTGAGCAGATGATTGGCATCTGTTAGGAGTATGTCATGGCAATGGAGGATCCGTCTCTTGAGATCAGCAACACGATCGCGCTGCGCCTGAATCCCGGATTCGGTGGACTGATCGGCGTGGATGAGCGCCTGCACGAGATCGTCACCAATGCTGTTTGCATAGCGAAGAAGCAATTCACAGACATATTCAAGCTGCTTATCCAGCGTCACCCGCATGCCCAGGCCAAATTCGGCATTATCTTCAAACAAGGAATTGGACCAGGCTGGGCCTCGTCCCTCGCTATTGATCGACCAGGGCGTCGTTGGCAAGTTGCCCCCGTAAATAGAGGAACAACCGGTGGCGTTGGCGACCATCATCCGGTCACCAAACAACTGGGTGGCGAGTTTGATATACGATGTTTCGCCGCACCCTGAACAAGCACCAGAGAATTCGAAGAGCGGACATAACAGTTGTGAATTCTTCAACGCCGCCAGATTCAAATGGGTGCGATCGACCTCGGGCAGCGTCAGGAAAAATTCCCAGTTGATCTTTTCTTGTTCCCGTAAGGGAGGTTGGGGCGCCATATTTATGGCTTTCCTTCCCACCTGCCGCTTATCCTTGACCGGGCAAGCATCCACACAGAGACCGCAACCAGTGCAATCTTCCGCCGAAACCTGGAGTGTATAACTCATGTTGGGGAATTCTTGAAAGCGTGCTTCGCTCGCCATAAAAGTGCTGGGAGCATCATGTAAGAGAGCTGGATCATAGACCTTCTCACGGATGGCGGCGTGTGGGCAGACCATAACACATTTACCGCATTGGATGCAGAGG
>JAFMRP010001558.1 GCA_017354095.1 Ktedonobacteraceae bacterium | reverse complement strand
GCCGCTCTAGATGCGGATTTAGAGCTTCGCGGCTCACGGGAAGGCGATTGAAGGCCTGTGGTGTGGTTTTATATATTGATGATTGCAAATATTATATGAGAAGTGAGCACAATGGGTTATTTCCTGTGAATGCCTTGCAATGGCTGAGCAGTTTCTGCTAACCTACACTGGCAGAGTCTCAGCATAGCGGGAAGAGCGGGCCATACGTCAGATCGAGATATGGCAAATCAAGAGGAATCGGCTATGGAGCGAAACAAACTATTTTGCCAGTCCAATCGTGTCTATAGAGAAGAGAAAAACAAGGAGAGGCACATCTCATGCCAGGATTAGAAGGAACAACTTTAGGCCATCACCGGTTGAAGCGCTTGATCGGTCGTGGGGGGATGGCGACGGTCTATCTTGGTGTAGATGAACATTTGCGCCGCGAAGTGGCTATTAAGGTAGTGCATCAGGGGCATGATGAGCATTTCCAGCGCTTTCAGCGGGAGGCGGAGACGATTGGGCCTCTGACCCATGAGCATATCCTGCCGGTTTTTGAGTATGGCCAGCAGGGTCCGTGGCATTACCTGGTCATGCCATATATGCGCCATGGTACGCTTGATGATCGCCTGAGAAAAAGTGGTCCTCTCGGCCAGCGAGAGGCGGGGCTGATTCTCGAACAGATTGCCAGCGCGCTCCAGTTTGCACATGATCGCGGTATTCTGCACCGCGATATCAAGCCATCGAATATTTTGCTGCGTGACGACTCCTATGCCTACCTGGCTGATTTTGGCATCGCCAAGGCTCAGCAGCAGGAGAGCCATTTGACGCAGACGGGATTTTTTATGGGTACGCCGGGGTACATAGCTCCGGAGGTTGCCGATGAGCCTGCCAGCCCGCGCAGCGATACTTACGCGTTGGGAGTGGTATTGTACCAGATGCTCACCGGCCGGCTGCCCTTCCAGGGAGATACGCCAACGGCGACCCTGCTGAAGCAGATGCAAGAAGCTCCACCTCGCCCATCCTCGCTTAATCCGGCCATTCCACCCGCCCTGGATGCGGTGGTTCTGCGCGCTCTGGAGAGAGATCCCCGGCGCCGTTTCCAGAAACCACAAGCGCTGGCTACAGCATACAAGCAAGCGATTGAAGAGGGTCATTCCCAGCGCATCCACCTGACGCCGGCATCCAGTTCATGGGCAGATGAAAGGACGGAACAGGTACCTCTGCCTCCGAAGCCGGTTGCTGCTCGTCCTTCGCGCTCGCGCCCTCTCATGCTGGCCGCTGGAGGGGGCCTTATGCTGCTTATCTTGCTGTTCTGGTCAATTATGCAATTTGCTAGCCAGTCAAAAAACCCGATGGTTCAGACGCCTACGACGCATGCGAACGCTTCAGTCCAGCCATCACCTACTATATCGCCCAGCGTGACAGCTGATGCCTGTTCGGGACAGGTCAGCCTGCAGGATAAGGCGCAGATACTCACGAGAGATAAGGTATGTACAGCGGCGAAAACGCTGCCTTACAAGGTTACTATTTATACCACCAAGGCTTCCGCTAAGGGGAAGCCAGGAGGCGATGATATCGCTCAGTCTCTGGTGACCAGTCCACAAATGATTGTCATTGTCATTCAGTTAGACAGCGCAAAGCCAGGGCATGGTGATTCTACTCCACGGGCGCACATCTCGATTGCCGGCGGGGATGCTGTCTCTATCTCTGATAGTCAATACCATGACGCGCTAGATGCATTCAACCAGGTAGTGGATGAGGGTGGCGACTATACGGAG
>JAFMRP010000410.1 GCA_017354095.1 Ktedonobacteraceae bacterium | reverse complement strand
TCAACACGTTTAGGGAGGGAGATGGCCTCCGATCTGGATCAGGTGAGAGCGCTATCTGGTTTTGAGATGGGTATCGAGGAAGCGCGCGATAGCGGGATAGGCGACGAGGCGATTGGTACGTTTGACCAGGCCATGGCCTTCGTCAGGAAAGCGCTGGTACTCGACCGGAACCTGGCGCTCTCGCAATGCGCTTACTATCTGCTCTGCTTCGCCTACCGGGACGCGCGGGTCATTGGCTCCATGCACGACGAAGAGAGGAGCAGTAATCTTTTCAACGTGATGGATGGGCGAGATCAGTTCCAGGAACTCGCGATCCTGCTCCAGATTGCCGTATTCCGCCTCGCGCAGCTTACGCCGCCAGGGGCCGGTGTTCTCCAGGAAAGTGACGAAGTTGGCGATGCCAACGATATCGACGGCTGCCGCCCAGAGGTCGGGGTAGGTGGTAATGGAGGAGAGCACCATGAAACCACCGTAGCTGCCACCCATGACGGCGATTCGCTCAGGTTTGGCAATACCACTTTCGCGCAGCCAGAGCACGGCCGAGCGCAGGTCGGCGACCGAGTTCATGCGCAGGCGCACATCATCCAGGCTCAGGTATTCATAGCCGTAGCCGCTGCTGCCGCGGACGTTCGGCGCAAGCACCGCGTAGCCCTGCGCGACAAGATACTGCGTGACCGGCTTAAAGATCGGGCGCTCCTGTCCCTCCGGGCCACCGTGTACATCGATTACTACTGGCAGATCGCTCCGCTGGCCCTGCGGCAGATAGAGCAAGGCGGGGATGGAGCGTCCATCGAAGGTGGGATAGCGTACCAGCGAGGGCGTGACAAAAGAGGAGGTTGGAATACCGCCCTGGGAGCTGTAGGTGATACGTTTGAGCACGGTACGCTCTCTATCCCAGACCCTGATATCGGCGCTATCATTGGGGGCGATAAAGGTGATGGCCAGCTTTGAGCCATCGGGGGACCAGCACAGTTCGGGAATGACGCCTTCAGGTAACTGCGGAGCTGGCAGGGCGCGGCGCTGGTGCCAGCCCTGGGAGACATCGTATAGTTCCAGGCGTGAATAGCCATCCTCGTTGATGACGATAGCAAGCGCCGTGCCATCATGCGTGACGGCCAGATGTTCTGTGTCCCATGAGAGATCGTTGAGGTAGGTCAGTTCCTCGCTGGAGAGGTCCAGGTAGGCCAGCGATAAGAACTCTCGGCCGCGATCGCTAAGCAGGTAGAGGCCCTGCTCATCGGCCGACCACGCGGCCTGGGTATACTGGGCGTGATCTCCTTCTGGAACTGGCGAGGTGAGTGCGCGCACAGAGCCTGCAATGATGTCAATCAGGAAGAGCTGATTGCGCAGGAATGATTCTTTGCGTACGATCAGGGCCTGACGCCCGTCGGGTGAGTAGCGATAGGCGTAGTTTGAGTGGTCGGACTGGAATAATACAGATACTTCGCCGCTGGTTATATCACGTTCGTAAATATCATAATAGCGCGGATCGCGCTCATTGCTGCTGTACAGGATGCGCTTGCCATCGGGTGACCAATCGGCAAAGAGGTGCATGACCTCTGGTTTGCCGGTCAGGGGCGTGAAGGTGGAGCCATCGGCGCTCAGTAGAAAGAGTTGAGAGAGTTCGTTACCGCCAATATCACCGGAAACCAGAAGGGCAGGTTCGCGGGGCGAGAACCAGGCACTCTGGACGCGCTCGCCGCGAAAGGTGAGCTGCTGCGGCCAACCTGTCTGAGGTGATTCAATATCGACCGGGACGCTCCATACTTCGGCGACGCCGGTAATGTCGCTTAAAAAGCTGATGGTTTGTCCATCGGGGGAAAAGCTTGGTCCATAGGCCATGCGCACATTGAGGTAGCGCTCAAAGCTATACTGTTCGTTCGACACTGGCAATCCCTTTCTCGCGGTAGGTTTTCTGAGGGTAGAGAAAATAAGTGGCAATTTTTCTCTCTCTGGCGATTATAGCACGTTTTTCGCGCAGCTTCAGGACCTGACCTGGTTTGACGGTGGGTTGGCAAAATTTTTTTGGGAATCGATGTATAAAAAGCTACATAAGCTACAGGGCCGCTTCCCAGGCCGCTGCAAAGCTACATGGAAGCTACATCAAAGCTACATCAAAGCTACATAAGCTACAGGGCCGCTTCAGGGGCGGGCTGAGGGCCATTGCACGTTCGGATGGAAAAAGAGAGCAGCACCGATATGACATAAAAATCCAGAAAGAGCATTGTACTTTTATTACATCAATTTTAACATAATTTGTTAGCTTTTTCAATGTCTTTTGTTAACTATCGATGCATCCATATATAGAGTTGCGTCATTTTATATTGACCATCACACAGGAAAAGATGTTAAATTAAAAATAGACCAGCCTTTCTGGTAACTGCAGCATGGAGTTGAGCACGCGATGCAGATTGCCTGTGCTAGTACAGAGTGCCTATCCTCAGGGGTACGACTATTGGAGGGAAAAAGAAGAAAGCATGCCTGATATAACCGGACTGATTACCACCAGGACTATTGACCAGTTACAGGTGCGAGTTTATAACGACCGACAGGCACTGGGCGCAGCCGCCGGGCAGGATGTGGCTGCCGCCATGCGCCATCTGCTAAGCAAGCAGGATCGTATACGCATGATCTTCGCCGCCGCGCCATCGCAAAACGAGTTTTTGCAGACGCTTTCCCAGGAGACGGGTATCGACTGGTCACGGGTGAGCGTTTTTCATATGGATGAATACCTGGGGCTATCGCTTGACGCACCACAACGCTTTGGGCGCTTCCTCTCCGAGCGCCTCTTCGACAAAGTGAGACCCGGCCAGGTGCATCTTATCGACAGCACCAATGCGCTAGAGGCTGAGAGTAAGCGTTACAGCGACCTGCTGGCAGCAGCGCCGATTGATATTGTCTGCCTGGGTATTGGCGAAAACGGCCATATCGCCTTCAATGATCCCCCCGTGGCTGATTTCCATGATCCATTACCGGTCAAACCGGTTGAGCTTGATACGGCATCGCGTCAACAGCAGGTGAATGATGGCTGTTTTGATACGGTGGCAGCCGTTCCGACGCATGCTCTCACATTGACCATTCCGGCGTTGCTGTCGGGCAAGGCGCTTTTCTGTATGGTGCCCGGCCAGACCAAGCGTCATGCTGTCCAGCAGACGCTTGGTGGTCCTATTGATACCGTCTGTCCGGCGACGATCCTGCGCCAGCATCCTCGCTGTACGCTTTACGTGGATAGAGATTCTTATGGGATTGTGGAGAGATAATTTGTGATGCTGCTTGAGGGACATTTAGTAGAAAGTGGCGAGCCAGCACGTCTTGTCATCGCGGGCTCGACCGTCCAGCAGGTAGAGCAAGTAGAGAATGGGCCAGATGTATGGATTGCGCCGGGTCTCATTGATATTCAAGTCAATGGATATGGCGGGCACGATGTCAATGTCGAGGGGGTAACTCCTGCCGATATTATTGAGCTTACGCACGCGCTCTGGCGCAAAGGTGTAACGGCATTCTGTCCCACCATCATCACGCAGTCGGAAGCGTATATCGGTCACTGCCTGCGCACAATTGTCGCCGCCCGCGACAGTGATCCACTGATCGCGCACGCCATTCCCGCCATTCACGTGGAGGGGCCATATATCTCAGCAGAAGATGGGCCGCGCGGGGCACATTTGCTGGAGCACATTCGTCCGCCCAGCATCGCAGAGTACCAGCGCTGGCAGGCGGTGGCGGGAGGACGTGTGGGCATCATCACGCTAGCCCCCGAACATGCCGGTTCAAATGAGTATATACGCACGGTCGCCGCCGATGGCATCCTTGTTTCCATCGGGCATACAGCCGCGACAGGAGAGCAGATACGCACCGCCGTTGAAGCGGGCGCGCGCCTCTCAACGCACCTTGGCAATGGCGCGCACGCCAGGATCGCGCGACATCCCAACTACATCTGGGACCAGCTGGCCGAAGATCGTTTGAGCGCCAGCTTCATCTGTGACGGACATCACCTCCCACCCTCCGTTATGAAAACCATGTTACGCGCAAAGGGTTGCGAACGAAGCGTGCTTATCAGTGACTCGGTAGCGATAGCGGGCCTGGCAGCAGGTATATATGAAACGCCTGTCGGTGGTAAAGTTGAGCTATTGCCCAATGGGCGCCTGAACCTGTATGGAACCCCGTACCTGGCCGGTTCTAGCAGTTCACTACCCGAGTGCATTGCCCAGGTAGTTCGCCATACCGATGCTACTCTGGCTCAGGCTGTCATGATGGCGAGTACCCAGCCAGCAAAATTGCTGGGATTGGAGCGCGGCACAACGCAAAAGGGCGCCAGCGCTGATCTGACATTGTTTACCTATGACGAGACCACAGGGTCAATCGTTATCCAGGCCACGGTTGTGCGAGGCGAGATGGTATACCAGCGCCCCAGCTGATAGTTGAGTCAGGGTAGGTCTGCTGTTTTGTCTCTTCGTGCAGTGGAGTGATCCCTCATGGGAAAGAGCGGTCAACCTCAAGGGCCCTACCCTCCTTATTCCGACCACCAACGACGGGCCTCTTGTCCAGACGGCCAACGATGCTCGCGCATCTGGCTTCGCCCAGGCCGTCTGCAAGGAGTCTAGCGCGTCTCCTGCTGCGCAGTCAGGTGCTCGGAGCGGTAGCACCCCGCTCCACCCCGCCCCTTGCCCCTACGGATGCGGCGTGGTTTGAGATTGCCTGCCAACATGGCTAGCAGGATGCAGCCACATCCGATCCAGGCCAGCAGGCTCAGGCGCTCACCTGCCAGGAAACCAAACAGGGCCGTCCAGACGGTTTCGAGCGCATAGGCCAGCGTGGCGCGCTCACTGCTGATAAACTGCTGAACCCGGTTCCGCACGGCCAGGCAGAAAGCGTTGGCCAGCATACCCAGGAAGAGGGCGGAGAGCCAGACCGGCCATCCAGGCAAGGCGAACGGTTCACGCGCGATGGGTATAGCCAGGAGGCTGAGCAGGGTCATAGTAGCGATCTGTACCAGCGAGAGATTAATGGCGTCGGCATCCGGCGCGTATTTGCTGATGAGCACAATGTGCAGAGCGCTGGCTACCGCACTGATCAACAGAAGCAGCTCTCCCGGGCCGAACGACAGCGCGAACTGTTCATTCAGCGAGAGCAGGACCAGGCCACAGAACGAGAGCGCGATGCCCAGCGTGGCTCCCAGGGCGGGCCAGCGCCGCAGCAGCAAGGTTGAGAGCAGTGGTACAAAGGGGACATATAGCCCATTCAGGAAGCCAGCCATACTCGTCGTGGTATATTGCAACCCGAAGGTCTGCGTAGCGTATGAAGAGAAAAGGATAGTACCCATCAACGAGCCGGAGAGCAATTCGAAACGGGAAAGACGCGCCAGGCGGCGATGATAGATCAGAGCCAGCGTTAGGGCGCCGATGCTAAAGCGCAGGGTCAGGAACGTAAAGGGCC
>JAFMRP010001557.1 GCA_017354095.1 Ktedonobacteraceae bacterium | reverse complement strand
CTGTGTAGGGTTTGTAGATTTCTGTAGGGTCTCTGCCGGGTTTGAGGTAGGGTTTGCATCGGCCTGGGAGGCGGCTCTGTAGGGTCTTGTAGGGTTTTGCACGAGATTTTGCCCCTACTCACTTTCATACATCCTTACCCTGGCAGAGGGAAACCGGGTAAGATAGCGATAGAAATTCCAGTTTGCCAGAGAGGGTCCTGAATGACGCTTCCATCTTACCTGTTACGTGAGACAGTGCCGCTCGAAACTTCCGATCAGGTGTTGATCCTCAATTCGTCGGCTGACCCGTTTGTGCCGCACGCAGCCCACCAGGTAAACAGCGGCACTATAACGCTTGCTGAGGACAATGTCGCTGTTTTGGGGGAATGTCTGCGTGCACTGCAGGGTGCATCGGCGGATATCCATCACGCGGCTTTTCATGACTATCTTTTCCTTCATCCACAGGAGACGATGACGGTCGCGGCCATGAACCTGCTCTATCAGCCGAGCAATGCCTGGATACACTATGGCTTGCAGGTGGCGTTCCACACACTCCAGCCGGGTGGCCATCTCTATGTCACTGGAGCCAAAGACCGGGGCATCCTCTCGCTGGAGAAGCGTATGCAAACGACCTTCGGCAATGTCAGGACGCTCAAGATCAGTAAAGGGCACCGTGTTATCTCTTCGCAAAAAGTGCAGACAGATTCTCCCCAGCCGCTCCAGGAAGGGCCTTTGCGGGTCTTTGCCGGAAACCAGCTGGATGAAGGAACCCGTCTTCTGCTGGGAGCCATAGATGTCCGTGCGACAGATACAGCGCTGGATCTGGGTTGTGGCGCGGGCTTCATTGGCCTCCACCTGGCGCGGCTTGCCCCTGAAGGGGAGGTAACAATGGTCGATGTCAGCCTGGCGGCGGTGGCGGAGACACGCAGCGCCGTAGAACAGAGCGGGCTGGCCAATATCCATGTCTTACCCAGCGATGGGGCTCAGGCGGTGCTTTCGCAGCGTTTCGACCTGGTCGCTACCAATCCTCCCTTCCATCAGGGAGCTGCGCAAACAATGGAGATCGCCGAACGTTTTATTCGCGAGGCTGCTCAGGTGTTGCGATCTGCCGGACGCCTCTATCTGGTAGCCAATCGCTTTCTGAAATATGAACCTCAACTCCGAGCCTGTTTTCAGACGGTTAAGGAAGTAGAAGGAAATACACGCTATAAAGTGCTGTGCGCCTGCGAGCCACTGAAAAGCGCTCCATCAGGTCAGAAATAATTTGTAAGCGGTTTATAAGCCGTATTGCTGGTGTTCATGGCTTCTGGTAGTTCGCGGCGCGTGCGAAGATGCGGTAGCCGGCGGCTGCGGCCAGTCCCAAAGAGGCTGTGTTATCGCTGAAGGCGCTGTAGAGTGGCACAAGCCCTTCTCGTGCTACGGTGTCGGCCCACAGCACAGTCGCAGCCAGCGCGTAGCCCTTGCGCCGCGCCTCCGGTCGGGTATCGATCCCCAGTTCGCAGGCTTCTGACGTGCGGCGTGAACTATGCGCGAGGCTGAGCAGTCGTCCATCAATGATGACACCAATGAGCGGACGCCGCGCTGCCTGAAAATAATAGGGCGCAGAACCAGCTTCGAAATCCTCAACCAGTACCCGGTCTCTGGAGTTCAACGGGCGTGCCAATAGCTGGACCGTCTGAGCATCGATGCGTGGTGCTGCGATCCGGTGGAGCGCGACTTCGCGTGCAATACCTGGTTCCGCCGGGGTGGTTGGGGGCAGGGACAACGCTCTATGCACACGTG
>JAFMRP010001556.1 GCA_017354095.1 Ktedonobacteraceae bacterium | reverse complement strand
AGCCTGAGAAGCCGCTGTGGAGGGTGTGGAGGGTTTTTGACATCGATTCTGGAAAAATAATCCGCTTTTCTCAGTATCTCTCCCAACCGGCCTCATCCCGCTCACAGCACGACCTATGACACTCCTCCCTTTATACAGAGCCACTTCTATAGGCCAGGCTGAGCCCCTTGCCAACTGGTAGCACCATGTGCTCAAATGCGGAGAGATGACGAATAGCCTCCAGGTAATCAGCGATCTCATCCGGGTGGGATAACACATTGTCAGCCAGCACCAGCACATCGGGGGCAAGCTTGGGCAACAGTAGCTCTAACTGGGCGGGCGCGCTGCGCCGGTCGGCGTCGAAAAAGACCAGGTCGAAAGGACCCGGCAAGGACGCAACAATCTGAGTAGCATCGCCTTGCACCAGTTGCACAACATCGCGCAGACCAGCCCGGCGCAGATTGGCATCCGCCAGCTCTTGTTTGTGCGCCTCTCGATCAATACTGATCAGGTGCCCACCAACCGCATACGCTGCCCAGGCCAGCCAGATCGTACTGTAGCCGTTAGAGGTGCCAATCTCCAGCAGCCGCGTCCTATGACCACTGCGCACCAGAACACTGAGCAACTGAGCCGTCTCCGGCTCCAGGTTCAGCATCTTTTTGCTGCGTTCCTGCTCCTGTGTATCATTGCGCTGCCCCTCCTGATACAATTCAGCTAGCAGCGTCTCCAATCCAGAATCCATATCAACAGCTCTCCTTAGAAGATCAGTAACAACACCGTCATAATTTCCACCACTGCCGATGCCAGCTCCGTGCTGCCAGCAGCGCATCGCTGGTCTCGCGCGAGAAGATCTCCTGGCAGCGTTCAAGTTCTGGCGCCTCAGCATAGAGATCCACAATCCCCAGATCAATGCCCAGCAGCGCCTCAACCACAGCCGCGCTGCA
Source organism: Ktedonobacteraceae bacterium (assembly GCA_017354095.1). Lineage (GTDB taxonomy): Bacteria > Chloroflexota > Ktedonobacteria > Ktedonobacterales > Ktedonobacteraceae > Bu33. The sequence continues at coordinate 839 of JAFMRP010001556.1, read as the reverse complement.
GTATGGGACATAAGCAGCGCTATATCCACCAGACTGCAGCACTACCAGCTTCCCTTCGCATACTTCTTCAGCGAGATCCACCATCAATCGCGCCATCTGACGATAACCATCCATCGTCACCATCATCTGCGCCAGTGGGTCAAGCCAGCTCGCATCCTGCCCGGCCGTCACGATCAGCAATTGCGGACGAAACTGCATACCAATTGGCAGCACCAGCTGCTCAAAAGCGGCTCGATAGCCACGGTCACCGGTACCAGGCGGCAGAGGAATATTGACAGTATAGCCTGTCCCGGCGGCTTCCCCAACCTGCTCCAGCATCCCCCCATTCCTGGGGAACCAGTTCTCCTGATGCAATGAAACAAACAGCACACCAGCATCCCCGTAAAAAGCGTCCTGCGTGCCATTGCCATGATGCACATCCCAATCCACAATCATAACACGCTCCAGACCATACCTACTGCGCGCATGGTGAGCAGCGATCACAGTATCATTAAAAAGGCAGAAGCCCAGCGCCTGGCTACGCATAGCGTGATGACCCGGTGGGCGCAGCAGCACATATGCATTGCGCACCTGGCCCTCGATGACCGCGCTCACCGCATTCATCGCCCCACCAACAGCATACAGCGACGCCTCAAACGAGCCAGGGCTCAACACTGTCTCTTCATCCACCTCTCCCCACTCCTCACGCAGTGGACCCGCCCCCCCTTTTTGCGCCAGGGCACAAATACCGTCTATATATTCAGGGGTATGATAAAGCGCAAGCTCCTCCTTCGTTGCGGCCCGAGCCGCAAGTGGGACCATTTGTGCTGTCAGACCAGATCCATCGAGAAATTCTTTCG
>JAFMRP010000409.1 GCA_017354095.1 Ktedonobacteraceae bacterium | reverse complement strand
GGCGGGAACTGGTGGTGTCCGAAGTTGAACGGGTCGCTCAAGCGATCGTCGTTCGTCCCTGATGCTGGTCTTGCTTTGCCGAATGAGAGGAGAGAAGTTTATGGTACGCACCGTCAACGAGGCTGCCTACGAGGCTCGCCGCAACGCCATTCTTGACGCCGCCCAACGGGCCATAGAAACCAGAGGCTATGAGCAGATGGCGATCGCCGACCTGGTGAGCGAGCTGCGCATCTCCTCTGGAGCATTCTATCACTACTTTGATTCCAAACCGACTTTGCTTGAAGCTCTGGTCGAACGTATAGGGAGCCAGATTGAGCAGCTGGTACTTCCGATTGTTCACGATGCAACGGCTGGCGCGCTCAACAAGCTCCAGCGCTTCTTTGCCGCTCTGGACCACTGGAAGCGGGAGCACAAGCACCTCGTGCTCGCGTCCCTGCGCGTGTGGTATAGCGATGAGAATGCTATTGTTCGCCACAAGCTTTACCTTGCGCGCGTCAAGCGGCTGACCCCCTGGCTGGAGGAGATGATCCGTCAAGGCATCGAAGAAGGCGTTTTGACGACCGCCTACCCTGACCAGGCGGCGAGAATGGTCATTTCCCTGTTTGAAGACCTTGGGCATGCGACCGCCGAGATCCTTCTCGCGGAGGAGCATGCGCCCGCAGACCTGTCCCGGCTCGCTCGGATCCTGGAAGCCGGCGCTGATGGGCTGGAACGCTTGCTGGGAGCGCCAGCGGGCTCGATACCTCGAGCCGAGCGCTCAGATCTTCTGGAGTGGGTGGTTCCGTCCACACCACCGAGTGGGGATGAGTAGCGCGTGCTAGCCAAGTATCTCGCCGTTTGAGATTATTATGGACAACCGTTTGTACGGAAGAGAAACGAACGTTGTCACCACAAAAAGGAGAATTTACCATGGATGGTACGCCGAAGCGCATCGATGTCCATCACCATATTGTGCCAAAAGAATATGTTGACCGTCTCTCGAAGAAAGGGGTCACAAAGGGCCTTGGTGTGCCCCTTCCGCATTGGAATGTTCAGAAAGCCCTTGAGGTGATGGATCTGAATGGGATTGCTACATCGGTGGTTTCCATTTCCGCACCTGGCGTCTATTTTGAGAAAGACCTGCAATTTGCCAAAGAGTTGTCCCGGCAAACCAACGAGATCTGTGCCAGATTGATCGTCGATCACCCGCACCGCTTCGGCGCGTTCGCGACTTTACCGGTCCCTGACGTTGACGCGGCGTTAGAAGAACTCCAGTATGCCTTTAATGTGCTAAAACTGGATGGGATTATTCTGCTATCGAATTATGACGGGTATTATCTGGGCGATCCACGCTTCGACCGCTTGTTTGCCGAACTGAACCGCCGCAAAGCAGTTGTTTTTATTCATCCTACCACACCTCCGGGGATGGAAGCCTCGCATCTTGGCCTTCCCGAAGCCATGATGGATGTCTGTTTTGACACGACAAGAACTGTTTTCTCTCTCATCGTCAACGGCGTTACCAAAAACTATCCCGATATTCGTTTTATTCTCGCGCACGCAGGGGGAACAGTGCCGTATATCGCCGCAAGAGTAGGAGTAACTGCTGCTCTGTTAGCGGATGTGAAAGGTGCAGGGGCGGCGATCGCTGATGGCATTGGTCTGGTAACTTCAGCCATCCCCAAGTTGGAAGAAAAGATGCCTGAGACGCTTTCCTATTATCTGAGGTTTAAGAAGAATGTGCTCCCGGAAGGACCGGATTTTTATCTAAAACGATTGTATTACGATACGGCTCTTTCAGCGTCTCCTCATGCGTTTGCCTCCCTGCAAACGCTCGTTGAGAGTTCGCACATTGTGTTCGGGACAGATTATGTGTTTGCGACACAGGCTGCTGTACCTGCGACCATTCAAGGTATACAGGACTATGCGGGCTTTACGGCCAGAGACCGGGAGGCCATTGAGCACGAAAATGGCATGGGACTCTTTCCGAGGCTCAACATGAGTTCCTAATTTTCCTCTTGACGTCACTCGGCCAGTGATGCTACAATAATAGCCTTCTGAGCCTCAGGTGAATACTGAGGCACGGAACGCTGCTGCAGACGGGATAGGTGCTGTTACTATCCTGTGCTTTTTTGTGTCCAAAACCGCCTCTTTCCATCGACTGTTTTCCTTCAATCATTTTCCTGTTTTTCTTCGTGTGGAGATTCTCTTTTAGACTGTCAAACTTCGTTTGACGTGGACGCCGCCGCCTGCGGCGGCGTGAGGGGGAATATGCGGGGACACCCCGCACCCCGGCAGGAGGGCAGCGCCCTCCTGCACCTCCTGCATTATCCTCTTCACTTGAATCTTATTCAGGAGCGGTACCCCATGTTACGTTTTTATTGCGAGGTTGCTCGCGTTGCTTTCCGGCGCCAGCTTACCTATCGCTGGGCCAACCTGGCCGGTATGGTGACCAATACCTTCTGGGGAGTGATCATGAGTTACGTGGTCATAGCCCTTTACCAGGCCCGGCCCGTGGTGGCCGGCTTTAATCTTGTCGATACGCTGCGCTACACCTGGCTGGTGCAGGCGAGCATTATGGTCGTGCTACCGTTTTCATGGCTAGACCTGATGATGACCATTCGTACCGGCGATGTCGTTACCGATCTGAGCAAGCCCTTTGACTTCTACTGGTACTGGTTCAGCCGCGAAATAGGGCGCAGCAGTTATTTCCTGCTTTTTCGCGCTCTGCCGATCTATGTCGCGGGCATGCTCATCTTTCGCCTGGGCGTACCCACGGCCTGGTCGGAGTGGCTCTTTTTTTGTGTGACGCTGCTGCTGGCCGCCATGCTTGGCATTGCTTTTCGCTTTCTGTACAGCATCGCCGCGTTCTGGCTGCTGGAAGCGCGTGCTGTTTCGGGGCTGGCGGTCAACATTGCCCTGTTTTGTGGTGGGTCTTTTATTCCCCTGCCTTTTCTGCCGCCCCAGGTGCGTTCCGCCGTGGAGTGGCTGCCCTTCAGTGGCCTGTTGAATCTGCCGACGCAGGTTTTTCTGGGCAAGATCAGTGGCGGGGCGCTCTGGTTTGAGATAGGGAGGCAGATGGGCTGGCTTATGCTGCTGACCGCTTTCGCTCTCTGGTTGACGAGTATGGCCACGCGCCGCGTTGTGGCGCAAGGAGGTTAAACAGATGCTGCAAAAATTGAGGGCGCTGCTGGTTGATCTGCGCCTTTATCGCTGGTTGATTGTCACGCAGATACAGGTACAGTGGCAATATAAGTTCAACCTTTTTCTGGATATTATGACCTATTTCCTGGTAACCGGGCTAGAGATCGCTGGCATTTTGCTGCTCTTCATTCCCTTTCCAACAGTCCTTGGTTGGAAGATCGGCGAGGTGGCGCTGCTGGCGGCGACTATCTCAATCACCTTTGGGCTGGCCGAGATGATTGGCGCGGGCATTGATAACTTCTCGGAGATGATCAGGCGGGGCGAGTTCGATCGTATACTGCTGCGGCCTGCGGGAGCTTTTACGCAGGTTGTTGGCAGTGAATTTCGCCTGCGGCGCCTGGGGCGTCTCTCGCAGGGCTGCATCACTTTCGTTATCGCGCTCTGGCTGCTGCCTGACCTGCACTGGACGCCAATGAAGATCCTGCTGCTGCCCATGGGCATGGTGAGTGGAGCGGTGATCTTTATGTCGATCCTGCTGCTGGGGGCGACCGTCTGTTTCTGGACCGTAGAGACGACCGAGCTGACGAATATCCTGACCTATGGTGGGCGCGAGATGCTGAGCTATCCCCTGACTATCTATCATCAAATGTTGCAGCGTTTGTTTTTGTTTGTGGTGCCGCTGGCCTTTGGCTCCTACGTGCCTATCTGCTATATCCTGGGGCGTCCGTTGCCCTTTGGGCTGCCCGCGGAACTGGCCTTTGGCGCTCCGGTGGCGGCGCTGCTCTTCGCGCTGGTCGCCGGGCAGATCTGGCGCCTTGGCATGCGGAGTTATCAGAGTACGGGCAGCTAAAAACGATGTTTGCTGTGTATGAAAGGAGAAGCGAAATATGTCGTATATGGTTGAGGCGCGGGCGGTCAATAAAACCTTCCGGGTCGCGAAGCGGCGACCCGGTCTGCTGGGCGGGCTGCTCAGCGTCGTGAATCCTGAAGTGCGGGTCGTGCGCGCGGTGAGTGACCTGGAGTTGACGATCAAACAGGGAGAGATCGTCGGGCTGGTGGGGCCGAACGGGGCGGGCAAAAGCACCACCATCAAAATGCTGACCGGCATTCTGGTACCGACCAGTGGTGAGATTCGCGTGGCCGGGCTGGCTCCGGTGCCGCAGCGGCGCGAACTGGCCGCGCATATCGGCGTCGTCTTTGGCCAGCGAACGCAGCTGTGGTGGGATCTGCCGTTGATCGACTCGCTGCGCCTGCTGCGGCACCTGTATCGTGTGCCGGAGGCGCGGCATAGCGCGAACCTGGCGCGGCTGCGTGAAATGCTGGAGCTGGACGAGTTTATGGATACGCCTGTGCGCCAGCTCTCGCTAGGCCAGCGCATGCGTGGCGACCTGGCCGCCGCCGTGCTGCATGATCCCGAACTGCTCTACCTGGATGAGCCGACCATCGGGCTGGACGTGGTCGCGAAGGCACGCATTCGTGAATTCCTGCTTGCGTTGAACGCCGAACGCGGCACGACCATCCTGCTGACGACGCATGACATGGATGATGTGGAACTGCTCTGCCCTCGTATGGTGATCATCGACCATGGGCGCAAGCTCTATGATGGTAGTGTGGCGGAGATTCGCGAGCGCTTCGGCGGAGAGCGCACGCTGATTGCTGTGCTTGACGCACCCCTGCACGATGGCGGCGCGGTGGAGCGCGAGCTGCCGCAGGGCGTCTCGCTGGCCCGTGTGGAGGGGCCGCGCCTGGAACTGAGTTTCGGACGCGGCAGTATGCCCGCGCATGAGCTGGTGGCCTGGCTGGGAGCGCGTTACCGGCTGCGCGACGTCACCTTCCAGGAGCCGGAGATCGAGGATGTTATCCGGCGCATCTATGAAGAGGGGCTGCTGCTCAAAGAGGTGGCAAGCCCATAGGATTAAATGGCTTGCCCATAGGATTAAATGGCTTGCCAGGTCTCTTCTGGGGCGTCAACGAAGACGCGGTCATCTCTGCTATTGGGCTGAGAAATGACGAGAAATTCCATTGGCGCGTCAGAGAGGTTCGACATCTGGTGGGGGATCAGGGGTGGCACTTCGGCTCCTTCTTGCGGGTGCAGTTCGTAGGGCTGCCCGTCGATTTCCAGCGTAGCGATTCCGGATAGCACGAAAAAGAACTGGTATGCCTCGCGGTGGAAATGTCGAGCCTCGCTGCTGCCTGGTGGCATGCGCTCTTGCAAGACTGTGAGCCGCGAGGGCTGATTGACGAGATACCAGCCGTCGCAGACCTCGCGCCAGGTGAAGTGTTCAGCGTTTTGTTTGCTAATCATCAAAAAATCTCCT
>JAFMRP010000408.1 GCA_017354095.1 Ktedonobacteraceae bacterium | reverse complement strand
GTCACCCCTGTACCAGAGAGCCCGACCGACTGCGGGCTATTCGACGCATTGTCGGTGATCGTCAGGCTGGCACTACGATTACCAGCCGCTCCAGGCGTAAACTTCACGCTAATGCTACAATTTGCACCAGCCGCCAGTGTACCGGGACAGGTATTAGTCTGCGCGAAATCGCCCGCATTCGCGCCAGCCACACTGATACCACTAATCGTCAGAACAGCGGTACCACTATTTGTCAGAGTGACATTCTGCGCAGCGCTGGTGACACCTACCTTCTGGCTGCCAAAGTTCAGGCTGGAAGAGCTGAGACTCACCGCTGGCGCAGGCACAACGCCAGTACCACTGAGCGCCACATTTTGCGGGCTGGTGCTGGCATTATCGGTAATCGTCAGATTGGCACTGCTATTGCCGGCTCCAGTGGGCGTAAAGGAAACATTGATAGTACAGTTCGCGCCAGCCGCTAGAGAGCTCGGACAGTTATTATCCTGCGCAAAGTAGCTGGCATTCGTACCGGAGATAGTAATACTGCTGATCGTCAGAGCAGCCCCACCGCTATTGGTCAGCGTTACTGCCCGCGCAGCGCTGGTGGTGTTCACATTCTGGTTACCAAAACTCAGACTGGCCGGATTCAAAGTAACAGCCGGATTGGGACTCACACCAGTCCCACTGAGCGGAATTGTCAACGGGCTATTGGGAGCGCTAGACGCCACTGTCACGCTGGCAGACCGCGAACCTGCCGCAGAGGGCGAGAAAGTCACTGTGACCACACAAGATCCACCAGCCGCCAGAGAACCTGGACAGGTGTTGGTCTGGGCAAAATCACCAGCGTTAGAGCCGCTTATCGCAATGCTATTCAGCGTCAAGGCGCTGGTGCCAGTATTGGTAATGGTAATCTGCTGCGGCGAGCTGGTCGTACCCACATTTTGCTGGCTAAAGCTCAAACTGGACGGCGCAGCGCCAATCGCTTGCGAGGAGCCGCCGATAAAGTTGTTCAGCAGATTGGCAGTCATCTTCTGAATGCCGGCATTGGCATAGGTATTGCCCTGCGAATTATCCAGCCCCAGGCTCCACTGGATCGTACCGGAAGCAAAAACGCGCGCTCCACTGGCAGCCGTATAAATCGTTGTGTCAGCGAACGAATTGCCCGTACCGCAGCAGGCACTCACCGGAGAATGACCTAAAACCGTTAAACCTGGCGGAGAGAAGCCATTATTCCAGACCCTGTCGTACTCGTAGCCCACAATGCCAGGCACCCTCGAACCATTCACCAGGCCAGTACCAGCATAGACCCAGTGCGAAGCATTGGTGACCACAAACGTCTCATCCTGATACACCTGCTGCTCATACATCACACCTATCAGCCCATTTTCAGGCTTATTAACAACAGGATCACGCCAGTATGTCGTTACAACAGCATTATTGACCCCATACATAGGATCGGGACCCGGAGCGATATTAAAGTTGGCAAAATCTTTGTAGCCAACCTCAACCCGATTTGGCACACCAGCGGCGCTGGACTCGAAACGAATCTGCCAGTATGCCGTATTTGCAGAGAAGAAACCAACATTGACCCCGGCACTAATGGCGCTCTCTACATTGTCACGCATCCCCTTTGACCAGTACTCATCGTGCCCAACTGAGAGAAAAGCCTTATGGTTGGTCAGCGGATTAACGTTTGTTTGCGTATCCACATCAGTGATATACGTCAGATCATACCCCTGCGCCTCAGCCCAACGCACAAACTTGTATTCCCACCAGAAGTAATGACCAGCACCATTACTATCACCTGGATTGAAGGGACGATCAAAGGAAACCTTTGTAGCATGGGGATACGTGAAAACGCTGCGATTGGTATTATTGTTATACAGGCTGGTGCCACCCCAGGTATTATACGCCTGATAGGTCGTAACACTGGTCTGGAAAACCAGGCCTTCGTGGCCACCATCGTTACGCACAACAAAAAAAATGAAGCTTTTGTTACCATTTGACGCATTGAGACGAGCGAGGTAGACACCTGTGACCCAATCAGATGGAATGGTCAGTGTAGTCGTCTTTGGCCAGTTACAGGCCACTATACCGGTCACAGGATCTGGCGAAGGAATGGCGCGATGCACACCCGTAAAGGAACCCATCGAGGTAATCAGCCGCGCTCCCAGGCCCCCATACCAGCCAGTACGGAAGATATCAATAGTAAAACTGGGAGCGGTAGTCGTAACAAAGAAGTCGATGGAATCGCCGTGATTGACACTGATCTTCGAGCCATAGCCTGAAATGGTGTCCGGCTGCAGATCTGAACTGAAATCGTTCCAGGTAGGATCGCCCGGCTTACTATTTTCAATTTGAATAGGATTCGGCGTAGCAGCTTCCGCCGACGCGATCGATAACAAAGAATGGCGGGGAAATTGCGGCTGCAGTGTGAGCAGCACAGTCAGGATCAAAACACTGCCTACCAGGAGGCGCGCGCGCAACCATACATTGTTCCAGAACTTGCGGAACATAGGTGCTCTCCTTTCTCAGAGAGAAAATCAACAAAACAGGTCATCCTTTCCACCAGCGAGGGAAGTTTACGGAAGAGCAATATAATCCCAGCGTTTATTGCTGGCATACGACGCTTCAAACTCAGCTAATGTATAGGAATCATGACGATCCAGATCGAAGATATGCATCCCGGCCTGATTGCATAACAGGTCGTAGATGTGAGAGGGCTGTGTATCATAGTAGGCCGCACTGCCCTGCCCATGCTCAAACAGCACAATTGGCTTGTGTCGATGAATGGTCTCGATAGCCCCTTCAATGACCTGGCGCTCGGCCCCTTCAACGTCGATCTTGATCAGCGCCGGTACATAATCATCAGGCAGACACTTGTCTAGCACCTCGGTACGCACCGTAATCTTTTCAAGCGGAGAACTGCGCGAATACATCTTTTCGCGGAATCCGCTCTCAGCGGGAGCGTTTTTTACATAGACATAGCGAGCCTCCCCATCGTTATTGGAAACCGCGGCCTGCCTCACATCAACCATGGGAAAACGTTTGACCAGGTAGCTATAGAGATGCGGCAGAGGCTCATAAGCAATGTGTTTGCCGTAAGGAGCCAGTTCCAGGATAGTTGACAGGACACGCCCTCGATACGCGCCAATATCAATACAATTGGCGTCTTCTTTAAGAAGAGCGCGCAAAAACGTATAGAGCCGCTGAGCCTCCTCGTGATCATATCGATAAGTAGGATACAAAGCAGCACGCAGCCTGCGCAAAGGCGCATCTATCCCCAGAACTATGGCTGTATCTATCAATTTATCCCGAAGCATCTCGTCCTCTTCTCATTAAGAGCCTGCCATCGCAAACACATACACGCTCACAAACCGTTAGCCCTCACGGCTAACAGTTGTCAGACTCCCAACTAGCCGTTTCTGGCTGAGCAAGGCAATTAATTGTTGATAACGGTGAGCCATGACCTCCCATTGATAGGATTGATAATCCTCGGCAGCGCTTGCCACCATACGCACGCGCTTTTGCGGGTGCCGGTAGAGATCAATAATCGCTGCAGCCCAGCTCTCAGGCTGCGTCGGGTCACAAAGCTCCATCGATTCAGACCTGAACATTGAACGGATAGCAGGAGTATCGGAAGCAATGATGGGGCGCTGCATCCAGGCAAATTCGTAAGCCTTGGTCGGAAGCACCAGTTCCATAAAGCCATCGCTCCGATAAGGAATAATGCCAACGTCTCCATGCACGACAAAATCAACAATGCGCTCGGAAGGACAGGGAGGAGTGAAAACTACACGTTCGCCCGCACCAAGCTCCTCCGCCAGTTGTTTCACAACCTCAAGATATTCACCTCGCCCCTGGATATCCAGCCGCACCTGGGGTATCTCATGCTGCACCAGCGCCAGTGCCCGTACAGCTGTATCCAGCCCGTTACGCTCAGCAACGGTACCATGGTACATAAGAATAAAAGGGCGATCCGGATTAGAAGCAATCGGTGGCGCTGCTGCACGGCGTGCGGCGGGAAAAATTCTGGGATCTGCACTATTGAGAATGATGGTCATTTTCTGCGGCGGCACGCCTCTCTGGAGCAACAGCCGTTCGAAGGGAGTACCAACCGTAATAACATGCTGGGCAAATGCTGTTGACAGGCGCTCCTGCCAGATGGCCAGGCGATAAACAAGCGCATTACGCTTGCCACCCGACTTGGCCGTGAGCAATTCAGGGCTCACATCCTGAATATGCAGGACCACTTTCGCGCCCGACAAACGAGGCACAAGAGCAGCAAACACCAGAAAATCAGGCATATTGTGAACATGAATGACCGCATAGCGCCGTCTCAAGTGCAGCAGCGTTACTTTCACACTCGCCAGCACGATAAACCAGCACCAGCTCAAGAGCGTGGAAAAAAGCGATTTACCAAAACCACGGTCCATCGGCACACGATATACCTGCACCCCATTACACACTTCATGGCTCTTCTCTCCACGCTGGCGCAGACAGATAACATCCATCTCATATCCACCATCGATTGCAGCTTCTGCAATGCGACGCACAAGAGGATCAAAAGGATACCAATCAAAAGTAATCGTGCAGACGCGAATATCAGACATACTCTTCTTCCTAAATGTGTTGTTCACTAATCAACGTATTACTTACCCATCGACGTTCGCCCGGTGCGAACCCATTCACTGGAATGCCTTTTATTCTTCCGCAACACAACGTAGACCCACAATTTCCAGACAACGAAGGCCGGAGTATACAAAAGCGCCATATATACAGAGCGAGGAGGGCGTAAAAAGTAGAAGGCGGTACCAACGTAAAAACCTAATCCCAACACCACACAACATCCCAAGAGTAACAGGGGCCATGACCAGAGAAGCAGCGCGGCAAGCACCAGAAACACGCACATGCCAACCAGCGACGAAAGCGGCGGCGTAAGCAGTTCAACGATCGCCTCCAAACGCTTAAGATCGCGAGCGCGGATGCCTGCCAGGAAAAGGTCCCATGCAACACGCCAGTGCGACTGCGAAGGATCAGCCGATTCCCAACGGATATCCTGCGTGCGCATCTGAGCAAACGTGGTGGGCATTTGTGAACGCACAACAGCCTCTGGAACATAACGCACCGTTTCACCATGCAATATGAGCGAAAGGTAATATTGATAGTCTTCCGTCACAGAAAAAGCCTGCCACGGATGATCCTGCAACAGCGCGCGACTCAGACACATCCCATTTCCTGTCAGCGCGGCAGAAGCTCCCAGGCCATTGCGCCCTAACGTGCGCACGTGGTTGACCAATGCCAGCGCAATCCAGCGCACAATGGTACTGGGGGAATCCTGGGTATTGAGAACGGTATTGTTCGCCTGCAGAGCCCGTGCTCCCCGGGCCAGTTCGCGATTGAGCGCCTGCAAAAAATCGGCCTGGACCACCGAATCAGCATCGAGCACAACACAGGCA
>JAFMRP010001555.1 GCA_017354095.1 Ktedonobacteraceae bacterium | reverse complement strand
CAGCCATCAATAAATATATGAGCTTTTCCTTGTCAACAAACCACCGGTAGGACGCATCACTCCTCAGAGCAAGCCTTCATAAGTCGATAGAGACCGATCTCACTCTTTCTTACAGTTGCCGAGAAGGTCTGCTCGAAAGTGGAATGGCAGGCTGAAGCAGAAATGAGCTCTCGGCCTGCCCCTCATTGCAGCATAACTCCACCATTTCTTGTCGGCTCACTTACCCTGTCCGACCATTGCAGCAGCCACCGAGCCATGTGCGTCAGCCACCGCAGGTTGACCCGCAAAGCGGGTAAGCAAGAAAACCGCAGGAAAATCGACGGGGTCAAATCCGTGAAACCAGCGGAACGTCTTGTCATGGCGAACCAGACACACCCGAAGAACTGGAAAGACACCTCTCCGCACAGGCGGAGAGTCTGGATACCAAAGCCTGGGAAAAACGAGAAGCGTCCCCTGGGGATTCCGATATGGGCTTCTACACTACCTCTCTTTCCAGGCAATGTTTGGGATTCCATGGGTTCTCCTCCTGGTGGATCGGGAACGCCGATCCACCGTCATAGTGTTACTTTACCACACATTACGATGTAACACGAGTGCGTCGTTGCTTCCACTGCCTTCGGACTGGCTTGCGCAGCGCGGTGATGATCTCAGGAGTGAGTGTAATCCAGCGTGGTCCCAGAGGTGTGGAACGAACGCTCTCCAGGATGTCAGTTTGGCACCAGTCCGCGATGGTCGAGACATTGACATTGAGCAAATCTGCTGTGGCGCGAGCCGAATAGCGCCCATCTCCCCGCTGCCCCGTGGGTGTGGCTTTCGGGCGCTCTGGACATCCAGCGGGAATGTGATAGGCGTAGCGAATCCATTCGATTTTGCTGACTGTAAAAGAACCTCCCATGCCAGATTGCTCTCCTTCCTCATTGAGCAAGGCAGCAATCTGCACATTGGTCTGCGTCGGAGACCAGCCCCTTCCCCCTCCTTCGCCTCATTGCGCCAGTCCTTGAAGAGCAAGGAGAGTAATTGGTAGACCGCGATTCATATGGATGGGGTGATCCCTCTTGAGAGCGTGGCCACGCTCCAGCCTGGCCGCTGTGCTTGCGCCGGGGCGCACCTGCTGGTACGATACAGATACGATCCTCTTGTTGCGAGCATGCGTTCCTGTTGACGAGCACATGGAGCGTCCTGGATCAGGGAAGAGGGGCGGAAGAGACGGGCGACGCGGACGCTCTCTTCTGCTCCAGAGGGACGGCCGAGCTTGTTTTCTGCTCTCATCCGGCATGAGGGGGTTGGCCATCTACCGCGCCGTACATGAAAGTGAGATGGTTTATGAAGCGGGAGACGTATCATCATGCCATTCCCTGAAAAGCCATCCCCACAACCACCTGGTGCTTCGGTAAAAACGATCCTGGTGGTCGAGGATGATCGCGTTACGAGGAAGTTCCTCTGTTCAGTCATCGAAGATGAAACCCCGTACCGTGTGGCGCTGGCTTCTGATGGCGCACAGGCTCTTGACGTCGTTCGGACGATCCAGCCAGATCTGTTGGCGCTCGACTATCTGTTGCCAGACATGAACGGTATTGAACTCTATCGGCGCCTGTGTCAGGTGAAGCAGTGGAGCGCTATCCCAACCATTTTTCTCACCGTCGTCAGAGAGGAGTTTCCAGAGTTGTTCTCTCCTCACATCTGGGTGCTCAGAAAGCCGTTCCAATTGGATGACTTCCTCGCCATGCTCACCCGCATTCTTGAATCCCCAGGCATGGAGTGAC
>JAFMRP010001554.1 GCA_017354095.1 Ktedonobacteraceae bacterium | reverse complement strand
TCCACAGAAGACCGTGAACACGGTAATAGCTGTCTGAGCCAATGGCAATGCCCCCTCGCGATAGGGATTTACTGGCTCTGGTAACCGCGAAGAGAAAAAAATCAGCACGATGAGATAGATACCAAGAGCTACCATACTCGTTGTCAAGGATGCAGGCAGAACGAAGCGGATCAGGGTGCGAATCAGGCTCTTGCTGGGTACACGTTCAGGGCGTGCCCAGTATGCTAGTGCCAGTGTTGGTACCCCGACCGTGAAGAAGGTGAGCAGAGAGGTCTGCCGGGGCTGGAAGGGAAATCCGCCGACAATGGAAATGGAGATGAGAAGCAAGATCACGGAGCCAACACGTGCTAAAAAGAGTTTCAATATATCCTGCATGCCATTGCGGATACGCTGCCCCTCACGCACAGCTGTGGGCAGCGAGGCAAATGTATCATGAAGTAATACCAGATCGGCAACTCCTCGTGTTGCTTGGCTGCCGCTCTGCATGGCGATACCCACATTTGCCTGTTTGAGCGAGAGAAGATCATTTACACCATCGCCAATCATCGCCACGTAGTGGTTGTGACTGCGTAACGCTTGGATTACACGCTCCTTTTGCTGCGGCGTGATACGACCAAAGATGGAGGCCTCTTCTGCCCTCTGTGCTAGTTGTGCATCGTCCAGCGTGTCGAGCTCTGATCCTTCCATGGTCTGGACCTCGCTGTCCAGCCCCACTTGCTTTGCCAGCGCCGCGACTGTCTGGGGATGATCGCCGGAGATGATTTTGATCTGGATCCCCAACGTAGCAAATTGCACCAACGTTTCGCGGGCCTCAGGGCGCAGGGTATCACGCAGGCTGATTGCGCCAAGCGGTATCAATCCGCGTGGCAAGCGTGCCTCGCCCTCATGAGTTTGGACCTGGAGAGGTTCCGGAGCATGGGCAAAGAGCAACACGCGTAATCCTTGCCTCGCTTCAGCCTCAATGAAGGTTCCCAGATCGGAAGCAGGAGTCAGAAGGGTCTGAAGCATCTCCGGTGCACCCAAGATGTAGACTCCTCGCATCGCTGCATCATCCATTACAAGCGCGCTCCACTTGCGCGTCGAAGAAAAGGAGATCTCTTCGCGAACATGCAGTCCGCGTAGTGCCTGCTGCAAACATGCTGTTCCGATTGCTTGACTGGTGGCATTGTGGCTTGACAGGTGAGCGATGTAACTTCCAAGCAGGAGGCGGAGCGTCGCTTCTTCGATGCCATAAGGATGCAATGAGACAAGTTCAAACGCATTGGTTGTCAGCGTTCCCGTCTTATCGGTGCAGAGCACGTCGATATGGCTGAGTGACTCGATGGCATTGAATCGCTGCACCAGGGCGCCTTTTCCGGCAAGGCGTACTGCCCCTAGAGCATAGGCAACGCTGATGGAGAGAAACAGACCATTAGGCACGATGCCAATGATGACCATGGCCATGCGTACCGTTTCAACGATGGGAATAAAGCTCACGAGTGAAGCAGCAAGAAGAAGCAATTCCAAAAACAGGGCGATAAACAGCAGTACACGAATAATCAGGTTGATTTCGCGTTGCAAGGGGGTATATATCTTCCGGTATACTCGGGCTCCGGCCGTGAGCCCTCCTGCCACGCTCTGCACCCCCACCTTTTCTGCACGGTAATACGCACTTCCCGTGACGCAAAAGGTCCCCGAATAGAGTCTGTCGCTTTCACGCTTGGTCACCAGGTCAGATTCACCAGTGAGCAGCGACTCATCGACCGCAATGCTCCCATTGCCCACCAC
>JAFMRP010001553.1 GCA_017354095.1 Ktedonobacteraceae bacterium | reverse complement strand
AACAACTCATGCACACTGCTCAGGGAAGCCCATTAGAGTGCATGATCGCGCTGGCGGTGACCACCGGAATGAGAAAAGGCGAATTGCTTGGATTGCAGTGGAGCGATATCAATTGGGATCAACAGACGCTTCAGGTGAAGCGTACGGTGACGTACTTACAAGAAGATGGAAGCAAAGCTCGCTTCATTGAGACGGAACCCAAGACCGCATCCAGCAAGCGGACGATCATCTTACCTCCATTTGTGATAGATCTGTTACGTTCCCACCGTGCCCGCCAGTCGCAAGTCCGCTGGAAGATTGGATCCTCGTGGAGGAATCAGGATCTGGTTTTCACCAACTCACGCGGAGGACATTATTATATCGGAGTGCTTCATCAGCAATATGAGAAATTGTTGGATGTTGCGGGATTGCCTCGCATGCGCTTTCACGATTTACGACATAGTGCAGCCACCATCCTACTGAGCCTGGGCGTCAACATTAAAGTCATTCAAGAATTGCTTGGCCACAGTAATATCCAGATCACCTTAAATACCTATGGCCATGTCATCCCCGGCATGCAAAAACAGGCTATGCACAGTTTAGACATGCTCTACAAGCAAGCCCAGGAACCCCCTCGACAATTGGATGTCAAATTGGCTACATTTTGAAGATATGCAAGAAGAAGCAGAGTGCGTCGTCCAGCCTGTGAAGCCAGCCGAGCCTGAGTCAGAGAAAGGGATATGTTGGGTTCACATTGAAGGATACTGGCAAGACGGAGGTGTTTGATGCCCGTCCGCCTTTCTCCATCTTGAAAACGCTCGATACGGGACCGATTACCAACCACGTCAACATCGTCCACAACGCCAAAGGCACGTTTGCCTATGCCACCATCGGTGGACTCAACGAGGTCAAGGTCTTCCGCACCGACAACTTCACCCAGGTTGCGACCATCCCGGTCGGTGGCGCCTTGCCGCATGGGATCTGGCCGTCTGGCGATGGAACACGGATCTATACCGGGCTTGAGAACGGCGATGGACTTGTCGCCATCAATACGCTGACCAACAAGGTGCTAGGGACAAGCCCGATTGGTCAAGGATGTCAGGCGATCACGTACGTGCCAAATGCCGTGCCGAGCGGTACTGGTACGCAGGGCCTCACTTCGCTTGGCATCGCTGAACAAGCCACGCATCTCTCGCTCGTGCCGCTGAAGAATGGCAAGCCGGCAAAACTGGCAGCCGGGCAGCAAGCCCCTACCAGTGTCTCGCTGTTTGATCAAGGGCAGGTGCAGGTACTGCAAGCAGCCGTGACCGGGCTCGCCCCCAAGCACTCCTATGTGCTTGCGCTCTCCTCAGATCCGAATGGCAATGGTCCTCTCGAGTCGCTGGAGGCATTCACGACGAACCAGGCGGGCGCTGCCATTGTCAACACCGTTGGTCCGATCCGACAAGTCGTACAGGGGCAGAAGAACATGGCTCGCCGCTACCTTGTCATCGTTCCCGGAACTGTTCAGCAGCACGGCACTCCCATGCAGATCCAGGCGCAGTGAGGAAGAAACGTGGTCCTGTTGGTGTGTTGGGCCTCACAGTAAGAACAGGCTAATGTGGCTTGGCTGTCGGAGGGAGGCTCAGGATGTCTCCTGGGCCTCCCTCAATTTACATGATTTCAGTGAAAGACGCCAGATGGAAAGCGGTTTGACAGAAAACGTGCGTACTGATGCTCAAGATTGAGGGCAATTTCCCATGTTTGAGGGCCAGATCTGCTCACTTGGTAGGGTATTTACCAGTTCTT
>JAFMRP010001552.1 GCA_017354095.1 Ktedonobacteraceae bacterium | reverse complement strand
TCGCGTGCGCCGCGTCCCCCAGCAGCGTGACGCGCCTCTTGCTCCAGGAGGTCAGCGGCTGGAGATCAGAGATAGCGTTGCGCAGAATCGTCGAGGCTTCTGTCGCATTGAGAAGCGTGCTGACAACCGGATGCCAGCCCTTGAACCGATCCAGCAATTCTTTTTGGCGCCCCTCCGGCCTCTCTGCCGCGCTTTCCAGGGTATTGCAGGTCGCTGAGCGAGAGATGCCAAGCGTTGAACAACTATCATCAATGGAGTGATTTGGGTCTTCAACCAATTGCCTCGCCAGGGCAACTCTCCCACCAGTCAAAAGCTTTCGTGGTCGGCCTCCCACACGTTCCCTGGCTCAAGACAAGGCAAAGGATCGTACTCGTTCATGGTTCCCCCTTGACATTCTACCTTCTAGTAGGTAAAATGAAAAGCATGGATGCACAAGCGAAGACAGCACAACAGATTATTGAGATCGCGCTCGGACTCATGATAGAGCGAGGATACAACGCCTTCAGCTATGCCGACATTAGTGAGCGGATGGAAATCAGGAAGGCCAGTATCCATTATCACTTTCCGAATAAAAGCGATCTGGGGCGTTCGGTTGTCGCCTATTATCGTACCATGGCAAAGCTTGGACTCAACCAGATTGACCAGAGCACGTCTGATCCCAGAGAGAAGCTCACTCTCTACACAGAGCAATTCTACAGGCAAATGAGGGAAGCCAATTTCTTTTGTCTCTGCACCCTCCTGGCTACTGAGCTTCCGACCCTGCCTGAGTGCGTCCGTGACGAGATTGCTGGCTATTTCCGCGAGCACACGGACTGGTTTGCTACGCTGCTTGCAAGTGGTCGAGCACAGGGTGTCTTCGCCTTTGGTGGTGATCCCACGATCAAGGCCCAAAGTGTCCTTGCCGCCATCCAGGGAGCCATGATTGCCGCACGCGCCTATCAAGATCCCGAGCACTTTCGCACGATTGCGCGCCAGGTGTGTTCAGATTTGCAAACGTAGAGGATGTCTTTTTTTTTGGCTTCAATCTACCTACTAGAAGGTAAAAACAACCTGCACCAGGACGATCATCTGTTTCAATTCACTCACACTTCACCAGATAACGGATTGACTCAACCTGATAGCACGACTGAAAAGAGGAAAACATGTCGATATTCAAATCATTGAGAGCTCACCCGAGTGCAAACACGGCACTGCTTCTGCGTAATCTGTACTTTGTGCGAGCCGCTTTTGCACTGGTTTGGGCGCTTGGCCTTCTCTCCCTGATCACGCTGCCTGCACTTGTTCCCATCCTGCTCATCCTTTATCCAGCATTTGATGCTGGCTCATCCCTCTATGATGCTTACGTTCATCGTGCGTCAAAGAACACCCTGGCTCAAAAAACGAATGTCGTCATTAGCGTACTTACCGTTCTAGCAGTGCTCATTGTGATCTCGATGGGAGTTCCTGCTATCTTACGCGTGTTCGGTGTCTGGGCTATTCTCACGGGTGGTATAGAATTAATCACGGCAATACGACGATGGAAAGAACTGAGTGGTCAAGCGGTCCTCGTCTTCGGCGGAGCGGTCTCTATTCTTGCCGGAATCTCCTTCATTGTACTTGCTGGACGGCCCACGTTTGGCCTGAGCAGCCTGGCTGGTTACGCCCTGATGGGAAGCTGGCAATTTCTTGTTTCTGCTCTCCGTCTGATCAAACAAGCCCACCAGAAGACACAAACTGATCTGCATTAAGATGCACACATACTCGCGTTCATGGTTCTGTCTCAATTGA
>JAFMRP010000042.1 GCA_017354095.1 Ktedonobacteraceae bacterium | reverse complement strand
GCAGGTCAGGCAGGTCGCCTCCAGCGTCTGGTGTCCCTGCCGCTTTGACGAGACGAGACAGACAACGCTGTACGGTCTTGGTGGAGATGTCCAGGGCATGGGCGATGTCCACCTGTCTCGCGCCGGGGTGCCCAGTCAGGTAGTCACTCACCCGGGTGAGATTGTCCTGTCCTGTTTCGTGTCCACTGCCCGCTGTCCTGTTCACCTGTCTGGGTGTCCTTGTCCGGTGTCCACTGTCCTGTCCCTGGGGGGTGTCCTGTCCAGTGTCTCCTGTCTCGTCTTCGCTGTCCTGTCCGGTCAGTGGACGTGTCCAGTGTCCGGTCCTGGTTGGTCTGTCTGGTGTCCCCTGTCCAGTCTGGTGGTGTCCAGTCTGGTGGTGTCCTGTCCGGTCAGCGGTGGTGCTGTCCACTATTGTGTCCTGTCCATCCGTCTGCTGTCCTGTCTTGGGTGTCCTGTCCTGTCTCCTCCTCTTGCTGTCCGCTGTCCGGTCGTGTCCTGTCCGGTCAGGGAGGAGTTTGGAGCCTGTCTTGTCCGGGACTTCTTCGACCCGGACCAGGCGAGAAGCGGCACGAGCGGTCAGTGTCTTGATCGTCGCTTTAATCTCTTTTTTGACCGTGTGCTGGACATCACTCATAGCCGTCGGATCGTTGCGGACCCCCTCTAACGCCTCGATGGTGGTCTCCATTACAATGTCCTCGGCCTGCTGCCGAAAGAGTTCGGTCTGCATTTCGTTGGTGCGCATGGCCTCTTTGATTGACTCCCCCTGGGCGTGCTTAAACAGTTCGCTCTGAATGAAGGTGACGGACACCGCCAGGGCGAACATGGTACTGATCGCCAGATTGAGAGACAGGTCCAGCGCCGAGAGAACTTGATGCCAGAAGAGGCCTCCCGCAGTGGCGGAGAAGCCCACGCCGATGATGGCAAAGGGAATGGCATGCAGGCGTGTGCGCCGGGCCTGACGTGTCCGCTGCTTGAGCAGCGTCTTCTGCTGCCGTTCCAGGTCGGACAGGACGCGTTGTTGTTCCTTGCGGGCGCGTTGCAGGTCGCGAGCCTGCTCCCTGGTGAGACTCTGGTAGTGGGGCTGCTGGCCAAACTGCTGCACCGCCTGCTGGAATTGTTGATTCAGGTGGGCGGCATGCTGCTGGTAGTAGTCCTCTTCCGTGGCGCGAATGGCCTCGCCGGTCTGCCGGATGTTTTTGAGCGAGTTGATCGAGATGTTTTCGATCAGCACGCCTAGCACCAGGGTCGCGAGCCCGGCCACGGCAGACACCGCCAGGTTGTGCATCGCGCTCCAGGAGAGCAGCACCAGCCCCGCAACGGCGCACAGCACGCTCAAGATGACGGCCAGCAGGGTGGCGGTGGACATTTCCAGGCCGATGATCTGCGCGACCGAGCGGTGCGTGCTCGCGATCATCCAATTGAGCCCGCTCAGTTGATAGGTCGTGGTCGTCGCTTGTGCAGACGGGCTGGTGGAGCCCGTTTGCGTGGCGTGTTGCTTGCGCCTGTGGGTAGACCAGACGTGTCCCAGCACGAGGAGCCCGACCAGTCCCCCCAGGGCCATTGATCCGTAGAAAAGCAGGGTTGTATCCATAGGTATTGCTCCTTTTTTAGCGGCGTTGGACGGTGCAGCAGTCTCCATTCGTCAGAAATACGGCAATACAGCACTCACCTACAGTTCAACAGACCGAGGAACGTGTCTCATCCCTGCGCCGGTTAGTATTCAGTGTGTAGTAATCACGGCAGATCAACAAATTGTCCTCATGCGACGTTCCTCTTCGGTGGCTTTCTATCCTAATCACTGGTCAGCCTCGTTTGAAGAAACTATGAATGCGCCTGGACTCAACCGAAAGGGGCAGCCCTCGCGTTCTGACGATGCTGATTTCTTTGCGGGTGCTCTTCGAGGACTGGAAGAGGAACTTGCTGTTACTCAGAATGATGTTGAGAGCATCAAAGTGCTTTCTTTGAACGTGGAATATCTTACGCTTTCAATGGACGTCATCACCGTGATAAAGCTTCGTCTCACTGGTGAGGAAATCAGGGAAAGCTGGATTGTTGAGGCGTGGGATAGAGATGAAGCATCAAAGTTTGCCTTGCTACCTGCTCAACTTCCTGTTGTCGTCGAGAAGTTGTTTAGCCGGACGCTCTGGCATCCCACTGCCCGTATGCGTCTTATCCAATTCCTCTTTCACACTTATGGAGTGAAAGCGGTAGCATCAGCGTTAAAAGCAAGACAAACAACCTAGTGCTACGTTCCTTCAATGCGAGAACAAAACGGGCGAACCTGCAAAGCCAATCGACAAGCATTCATCCATGACTTTTCCATCGTCTATGACGAACGTCGCACTCGTTCCCCTCAGCGAAAACACAGGAAGGCGTGAACATTAGTTCAGGTACCAGCGGGTATCCAGGGGAAGTTGGAAGCGTGCCCGAAACGCTTTATCAAGTTGGGGAAAGTGCTTGGGAAAGCGGGCGACGACTGTTGCAGGTGTCCGCTGGAGCGTCTCACGCAGCCCTGACAGATCGTTGGTGTTGAGTGCGCGGCGAATTGCATGAGCCAACTCGTGATACGGTTGCTGGTGTAGTGCCCGTTCCAGGTGTTCGCGGTAGAGGAGCTCAAAGTAGTCCATCGCAGCCCCATTGGTGTGATGCTTCTCGTGCGTCAGTCGCTCATCTGTTGGGGCACCATCCGGTCCAAAGTGTTCAAGAAGCCTGGAAATATTCCGCATCTCGGGAGAAGAAAGAAGCTCGGGGTGTGAAAGGTGTTCCTCTCGTGTGTTCTTGTTGAGCTCTATCAGGCTTGAGGTGCGATCCATCGTAAACACTATCATCTGGGGGGAAGGAAAGCGTATGCCGGTCAGTGGATACGCTTCTTGGTAGAAGCGGTCTGTCATCTCTCGCATATATTTGATGCTCCGATGCTGGAAGGTCACCTCCTGTATATGGTGCGTGATCTCCTTGCCAACGTGGCGCTCCCACCCTTCAGCGAGCAATATTGGGGAGCTTCCTTTCTTCCACTCTGCAACTGTGAGCAGGTGGGGGGCTATCCGATCTAACCATTGTTCAGCGGTTTGTGGTTCTGGAGCGGTGGTGGGATCGATGACGTGTTTCCGCGCAGGCTGGCCGGGTTCTTTGATGGAGAGATACTGGGTGACATGGCACCACCACTTCACCTCGGGAGTCTCTCCAGGCCGAGCATCTTGACTATAATCGGTTGTGAAGCGCAGATTCCCGCGTTTCCAGGGATCGGGATCATCTACATGCGCGAGGGCGCAGAGCGTTTCTGAGCGATATCCCATTTCATTAAGAACCTGGGCCATGATATGGTTGCGTGGAAGGCAGCCGTCGGGGGCGTAGTGAAAGGGAACCGGTTTTCTTTCTCCCCTGGAGGTCAGGAACGTGAGGCGCGAACAGGCCTGGGTAAAGCGGGTCGCTTCTGCCATCGTCATGGCGGGCATCTCCATGGCTCGCTCTCCCAAGAGATAACGAACATACTCACGGGATGTTCCGTGAAGATGGGAGTGGAGAACCCTGGTGAGATCGGCCTGGTAACGGGCTGAGTAGCAGTGTTCCACAGAAGCAAGCAGGCGTGCATGGCGCTGCAGGGGCGTGAGAGCAGCATAGATCGTCTCGACATTGGGATGGGGTTGTTGGAGTTCGGCGTGGATGCGATGGGCAATCGCCTCATAGCCATGTTCGTCGCGTGGCAGAGGCCAGATGGCTTGCCTGGAGTGAGCGTCCCCACCGCCAAGGAGGTGCTGAGCATAGGCAGGTGGCGTACCATCGAAGCGGTCTGTCATGGCTTCGTGTAAGCGTTGTCCGGCGATGGCCTGGTAGGCAACGTCGAGACGTTGAAGAGCCTCGGGTTCGCGATGTAACCCCTGGAGAAGGCGGTACAGGATCTCTTTCGGGTGGCTCTCTGCAATCGTGGCCTTGATCTGATGAGCGAGGTGAGGAAAGTCCAGTACATCCGCAATAGGGAAATCACGATAGAAGCACGGTGATTCAGGTTCGGTATGTCGAATTGCTACTTCGTTCTGCTCCAAGGTATCGAACGGATGGTCGTTTGTGGGGAAGCGGTCTTCTGGAGAGAGAGGCTGTTCTCGTTGTTGGTATCTGGATACCCCTTCGTGTTGGATGTTGGTCGGAGAGGAGCTCATTTCCGTTGGATAGTCCCCCAGCGCAATACGTTTCCAGTTGGCCTTCCAGGACGGTACTGATTGCTTTCCCATCGCAGATGATTGATCATCAGGCAGCGTTGATGAAGGACGGTCAAGGGCATAGAGTGGAAGAGGAGCAGGCCTGGTTTCCATGCTCCTATTGACATCGTCTCGTGGAAATTCGAGTGAGGGCATATGAGCATCCTTGTTACGAGAGATGTATATCATTATAATTTTAACTTCGATGGATTTCTAGTGGGAAGAGGGCCCGGTAGTAGACTGACTGGTGCTACGTTCGTCACAGACGACGGAAACAAAAACACAGATGGAACGGCTTGACAGGCTCGCTCATTTTGTCCTCGTTTTTTCTCTTTTTTTAAGGAACGCAGCACTAGTAACCTTCCTCTCACCTCCCCAAAAAACCTCTACTTTTTTGACGGTCGTTTTGGGGATGAAACCCTGCCATAAACCTCTATAAAAATCAAAAAACCTCTATACTTTACAAATATTAATGTGCTATACTCTTTTCTGGGTATAGACCGACGGTCGGTCTAGATGGAAAGAAGGTACTATGGCGCGTACTGTCAAAGCGCACGCTGTGAGGCGTAATGAAATCCTGGATGCAGCGCAGCGGCTTATCTATACTAAAGGTTATGAGCAGATGACGATCCAGGATATCCTGGACAGCCTGCAGATTGCCAAGGGAACGTTCTATCACTATTTTGACTCGAAGCAGGCGCTGCTAGAGGTGCTGATTGAACGTATATTGGCAGAGATGGAACAGGTGCTCACCCCCATTGTGCATGATCCTCACCTGCCTGCGCTCGAAAAGTTTCAGCATGTCTTTGCTACGCTCGCCCGTTGGAAGACCGCGCAGAAGACCTTTTTGCTTGCGCTTTTGCGTGTCTGGTACATGGATGAAAACGCCATTGTTCTGCGAAAGATGCGCACGGCGGCGTTCGAGCGTATCGCACCGCTGCTCACGGTGATCATCCATCATGGCCGCCAGGAAGGCATCTTGACGACTCCCTACCCTGATCAGGCGGGTGGAGTGATCTTTGCTCTGCTCCAGAGCTTTGAGGAGACTCTTGTCAGTGTGCTGCTCTCGGATGAGCCAGATCAAGACAAACTCCAGCGCGTCGAGGGTATCGCCGCGGCCTACACAGATGCGTTAGAGCGTGTGCTGGGAGCCCCAGCAGCATCCTTACAACTCGTTGATATCCAGACCCTGAGGGAGTGGTTTGTTTCGTCGGAAGACAATCTATAAGTTTGTTCTGTGATGCTGAGCGAACCTGCTCACGCGTCGTTGAAAGAGGATAAGATATGGCAATCAATGTCAAATTGCTTGTGGGGCAGGTAGCCTTCCTGTTTTTGTCCTTCGCCCTGGCCCTGTTTCTCTCGGCTGGCACCATTGCCTGGTTTGCCGGATGGGCCTTTATGGTCTTGTTTTTTAGTTTCGTCATAGCCCTCACTCTCTGGCTGCTCCGCTATAACCCCGGATTACTGAAGGAGCGCATGACTGTATCCAGAGCCGATCAGAAGGCCTGGGACAAGGTGTTTTTCGCGGTAATGAACGTTGTCTTCTTTGGCTGGCTGATCCTGATGCCGCTGGATGCTGCTCGATTTCGCTGGTCACAGATGCCGATCTGGTTTCAGATAGTGGGAGCGATTGCCCTGGTGTGCTCTTTCTATCTCTTCTACCTGACCTTTCGAGAAAACTCGTATCTATCGCCAATGGTTCGCATTCAGGGGGATCGGGGGCAAACGGTGGTATCCAGCGGGCCATATCACTATGTGCGTCATCCGATGTATGCTGCCGCTCTTCTCTTTTTGCTCGGAACTGCCCTCTTGCTGGGATCCTGGTATGGACTGCTGTGGGGATTGATCCTCGTACTCATCATCGCGAGACGGGCTGTGCTGGAAGAGCGCACACTGCGAGATGAACTGCAAGGCTATGACGCCTATATGACGAAGGTGAAATATCGTCTCATCCCGCTTGTCTGGTAAAGAGGTTACGACCGGAACATCACGAACCTGTCTCTTTTGACCACCTCAAACCACTATATATAGTGATAGCCATAAGAGGTGGAATGAAGCCCTGTGTGTAGCACATTCTGGTACTATCCGGTAGAATAGGCAGGTGCATAATTTACTTATCCCTGGAAATATCGAAGGTAGAGACCCTGGAGTGAGTAGGCAGCATTTGTACTCTGTACTATGGGTAGGAATGGCCAGTTGTCGAGAGATAAATAGGTGGGGGCATCCGGTCTGCAATGACAGGGCGGGATTGTTACTCGACAATAACTAGCGGCGTCTCTAGTAGAGAGATATGTTGTCGAAAAAATAGGTATAGGGTTTCGGCAATTGGATATGCTTTCACAGGTATTCGCAAAAATCAGGAGACAAAATTTGTGCGTTTTTTACGTTATGAGGGGCTCTTCAGGCGTGGAGTGAAAAGTACCCCGGGTGCGTCTACCACGTCCGACGCCGCTGACGCGGTTATGCCCCTTGATACGGATCTTCCGCAAGGGCCAGCTATTATAGGGGTGCGTGGGCGACGCATCCTGTGGATGCTGGGATTTCTGGCGCTGGGACTGCGGCTGATCTTTTTGCCGCTGGGGCACTATTGGGACCTGACGATTGACTATAATGTGTTCATTGACCTGGCACACAATCATTCCCCTTATGAGACGTTTCGGTATTTGTCAAACATTGCCGTATCGTCGCGCTGGGACACCGTTTATCAGTATTATGCTTATCCTCCTGTGCCACTGTATATTTACTATCCACTGGCCAAGCTCTATGCCTTGCTGCATCCGCATGCAACTTATTTTATTGCCGAAAGCAGGACGTTTGCGGTGCCGGTCCTGACGCCAGATTTCTTCTTTCTGCTCAAACTGCCGATCTGGATTGCCGATTTTCTGGTGGCTGCCCTGCTAGCCCGCATGTCGGGGACTATTCGCGGCTTTCGTGACTATTTGCTCAACCCTTATGTGTTACTGATTAGCGGAGCCTGGACCTTTGACGCAATTATGCTGCTGGGTCTGGTGGCTGCTGTATACGCGCTTCAGCGGCACAAACTGCTTCTGTCGGGTGTGGCCCTGGCCTTCGGTACGATGGTCAAGTTTTTCCCTGTTATTGCTCTACCCACAATGGTTATCTATCTGGTGAAAAAAAACCGGCCCTTTAAAGAGATTGTGCTCTTCGTTGGTTCGTATGTTGTTGCCTGCCTGGCGCTTCTTGGGCCGTTTGCCGGCGGTGTGATAGAGGTGCTGGGGTTTCATGATACACGGCCTGGTGGCGGCATGAACTGGCAGTACATCTGGTCTGCGACCGCGGTGTTTAAGACCATCGGATGGCGTCTTAACCTGGATGCGCTGGCTGCCTTTGGTACGCCGATGCTCATTATTGCTATGCTCCTGGCCTACTGGTATATCTGGCAGAAAGAGATGTCGCTCAATCGCATGATCATCGTGACGCTGCTGGGCTTCTTCCTGGGGTCCAAGCTGATTAATGAGCAATATGCCCTGCTGATTGTGCCTTTTGCCTGGCTTGAGGCGTATCGTGTGCAGGGAGCCTGGCGCTGGTTCTATCGCCTGTTCTGGATGATACCGTTGGCGTTCGCGATTTTCCATGTGCCGATAGATCACTTCTTCTTCTTCCTCTATCGGATGGTGTTTAAGGATAGAGCTAATATTACCAGCCTGAATGGGACAACGGGCTTCGAGTGGTCGATGTTTCTCTGGAAGTCCCCGAAATATGGGCAGTTTATTGCTCTGGTGCTGGCCTGTGCTTTTAGCTTGTTGGTTCTTGTGGCGCTCTGCTGGCCGGTACGGCCCATTCGGCGCTTTGGCCGGCGTCGTACCGCGCCATCCGGACGGTCGGGCGATGTTCCGGCGGACGGAGAGGCGACGACGCATGATCAGGGTACGTTGCCTACTGCGTATGTCAATTGATGTGCGATTGATATAGCTCCGACGCTATTGTCTTACTTATTTGGAGGATTCACCTGTCATGTTGCGGCAACATAAAGTATCGTTTACACCAACTTTACGCGTTTTTATTTCAAAGGTGATAACGCCATTGGTACTGGTGGGAGGATTGGTTGTACTTGTCCTCTTTAATTTTCGTATGGCGTTGAGTACGGCTACTTCGGCCGACAACCATTTTCGGGGCAATGTGGCTTTTAGCCAGGGCCCTCTGGCCTATAATTTCAAACAGACGAATGGCATTGACCGCCCGCAGGTGCGCTATAACAACCAGGAATTGCTCACTTATGCCGAGTGGAGTTCAACACTTTCTGTCGATGGGCTCGTGTCTCAACTGTGGAACAATGATCATGGCTATAGCATCGATGAGTCACGACGCCAGGCCTTTAGCACAGTTATCGGCGATGGCTGGCAATTGAATGAGGTCGTGACGCTGGTGGATAATCACACGGTGGTGGTGACGTACAATCTGACGGCCCAGCCGCAGAATAATCCCCCACCCGCGAATTATGTGCTGGATATTGTGCATACCCATAGTACGTGGTTTAGTTATCAGACGAGCAGCAATACATTTGCGGCGCTGGTGACGAGTAGCAAGTCAGTGACGAGCAGGCCATCATCTATTGGGGCTGTGACAATCAAAGTAGCTGGCGGTGCCCCGACGGTCCATCATTCGCTCAAAGTGGATAACACGAAGAGTTTCACCGATACAAAAGGAACGGTAAAACTGGCCAATACGCTTATTACCGAGTATGTGGTGCGGAACCCTGTTCCACGCCAGATGATTACCCTTGGCACGGAGACGATCTCCTTCCAACCCAAAGCAACCAGTGTGGGCGCTCCTCTCGATTGAGCAATGCCGCTGATTTCTGAAGATCAATGGTTACCACTTCTTCAGAAGATCAGGCAGTGATCCTCCTGGCTAACCGCCTGTGCCGCGATAGCAGTTTTCAATAAATAGCTGCTATCGCGGCACCATTTTTTATAAATATAATGCTTTTGCATCATAAAAACTGTCCCTATAAAACACTTTTCAATATGCTTTTAAGCAACTATTATAAGATCTTGTGTCTCCAGTGCCTGGTATGTGTGATGCCCGAAGGTCGGTGTGAGTGGAAACTCCAGATCATGCTGATCAATGAGTGGTGAGGACTTTATCCACTTGAGGAAGGATTCGCTTGGATACTCAATTGAAGCAAGACGATGCTGTTGTTCTGGTCAATGGTCGCCGCACTGCCGTGACGTTGACCAGTGCTTGTATGCTCGCGGCCTATGCGGTGATTGGCAGTAGTTTTGGGCCACTGCTTGCCCCTACTGCCAGTTATTTGCGTGTATCGCTGGTGCTGGCCGGTCTGTTTCCTGTGGCCTGGTCGCTGTGCTATATTCCTGGAACGGTGGTCAGTGGAGCATTGCTGGATCGCTATGGTGCGCGACCGGTGCTGGCTGGTGCTGGTGGCCTGGTTTTGTGCTGCTTTTTGCTGCTGGTCCTGGGTTTTACTTTTCCCCAGCAGGCGCCGCTGTGGCTGCTACTGGTGCTGGTGGGCGTGGCTGGCTTTGGTGGCGGAGGCATTGATACAGGTGCTAATGGGCTGGCAAGCATGCTCTACCCGCGAGAGCGGGCCGGCATGTTGATCCTGTTTAATATGGTTTTCCCTGTCGGCTCAACGCTGGTCACTCTGATAGATGCCGCGCTGCTCTGGTTTTTCCCCGGTGAACCGCGTATGTTGTTGCTCTTTCCCACTGGTTTGACGGCCTTTTCGCTGGTGGCTTTTTGCGCTGCATCTCGCGAGCTATTGTCTCCCGGGCAGGAGGTGAAACGAAGACCGCAGACGCGTTCTCTGCGCGCTTTTCAGGTGCTTTGCTGGAGACTGGCCCCCATGATTGGCATCCTTTTGCTTGCGCAGGGTGTTGGTGCCTGCCTGGCTACCTGGACCCCGGTCTATTTGCAACAGACGTTCAGCTTGTCGAGCGCGCAGGCGACCCTGCTGGCTGGATTGATTCTGAGCAGCACGATTATCTACAACCTGTGCATGGCGAGGTATGTATCCAGATTTAAGGTGGAATGGGTGATGCTTTTTTGCCTGCTGCTCATTTTTGGGGGGACACTGTTGTTGTTTATGTCGAACCTGTTGCTTGATATTGCTGCTCTGGTGCTGATCATGCTGGGGGTGGGATCTATTGTGGCACTGTGTCTGGCAATGGGCGTAGAGCGAGCCGCGAATGAGCCTGGCCTGGTTTCTGGTGTGTTACTGAGCTGCCTGGGAGTGGGGGGAGGGATCTGGAACTGGCTATTTGCGGTCGTGTTTAACGAGATTGGGCAGGTATGGGCAATAGCGCTCTGTGTTGTGGGGGCAGGATTGGGCGTACTGATTGGCCTGGCGCTGGTGTTCTCCAGGCGAGGACTTCCCTCAGGTAGCCAGGCGATGCAGTCGTGAGGAGCGTGTCATTTTTGCTTTTCAACCGCTAGAAACCAACAATTCCAACAGAACCAACAGATTTTGAAGAACGGAGTGACAACTTCAAGCTGTGCAAGGTAGTGTATTGTAGGGTCTGTTGTGTATGAAGGGTGCCATTCAAGCGTGGGGTGGGGGAGCGACTGTGCGTTTGCTCCTGGTAGTGCGGCGTGGGGTGGGCTGGGGATCGGCTTTGCTGCGGTGAGGGGCTTTGGTTCTGGGTGTGGCTTCCGCCGGTTTATGGTTATACGCGATAATGGCTGGACTGGCGACCTGGCTGCGGGAGACTTTCTCTTTGATCAACGATATCTGTGAGTGGACTGCTTGACGAGATTGCTGGAGCTTGCGGGCTATATCGGATGGTCGTTCCATGTTGAGGAGGGATCTACATATGGCGGCCTGTTTCTCTGTCAGATCGATGGAGGGATGATCGAGAGCCAATCTGGCCATATCTTCTAATGCTCCGTATTTACTGCGCCGGTAATCATGTAAATCATCAGGGGAGAAGAGCCAACGATCCACTACACGCACGCCCGGGATGCGACCCGCCTCTACCAGGTGCATAAAGTGCCAATAGCTGAGATCCAGGTATCTGGCGGCTTCGTGGGTGGTGAGCATACCATTGAGGTGCTGCAGATTTCTGTGCAGTTCTTCACTCCTGAGGACCATATCGAACGCCTTTCTACGGTTCTACCGCAAGTTAGAAATCTTTTACAAGAGCTAGACTCTTTCACTGTGAGTATACCATAGGCTGGATGTAAAGCGCAAGATGAACGGGTACAAAGCACCTACGCCGGTTAGCAGGGATCTGCTCTTCCGTGAAGCACTTGCTTGTTAACCGGTGAAAGAGAAGTTGCCGATATGCATGTCTGTAAGCAGCGGCTTAGTATATTGAAAGTGACTGTTTCCAGAGCGGCACTACCTGTGTTATAACATACATACTATTATATTCAGGTGGGAGGGGTCAATTGTGTCCATTCACAAACCAGCTATCACTCTGTTGATTTCCTGTCCCGATGGGCCGGGGATTGTCGCCGCCGTTTCAAACTTCATCTTTGAACATAAAGGCAATATTCTGGAATCAGACCAGCACTCGACCCATAAGGGTGAGTATGTTTTTTTTATGCGCACCAGCTTCGATGAAGAAGGCTTCGCGCTCTCGCGTGAGGAATTGCTGGCCAGGTTCCAGCCCATTGCGGAGCAGTTTCATATGCAATGGAGTGTTCATTATACACGCCAGCAGAAGCGGGTGGGTATTCTGGTGTCGAAGCTCGATCACTGTTTGACGGACCTGTTGTGGCGCTGGAAAAGTGGCGAGCTGCCTATGGATATTCCTTTTATCATCAGCAATCACCCGGACCTGGAGCCGCTAGCCGATATGTATGGTGTTCCCTATTATCTTTTCCCCGTCCGGCGCGAGACGCGCGGAGCCGACCAGCAGCGTATGCTGGAATTTATGGAGGGCAAGGTCGATTTTCTGATTCTGGCGCGCTATATGCAGATTCTGGAACCGTCGGTTGTGGCGCAGTATCCGCATCGTATTATCAATATCCACCATAGCTTCCTGCCGGCTTTTATCGGGGCCAATCCCTATCAGCGGGCTTTTGAACGTGGCGTCAAGCTGATCGGGGCCACGGCTCACTATGTTACCGATAATCTGGACGAGGGGCCGATCATTGCCCAGGATGTTATTCACTGCAACCATCGCGATACCACCGAGGACCTGGTGCGTAAGGGGCGTGATGTAGAGCGGCGCGTGCTTGCGGAGGCCGTGCGCCTGCATACGGAGAATCGCGTCCTGGTACATGAGAACAAGAGTATCGTGTTTTAATGTTGTGTAACCCTGCAATAACTCGGGCGTAAACTTTAGAGACGTTGATTGTTTTAGCGAAACGAGGTATTCATGACACAAACACCGCCCGTCGAGGACCGCTTGCAGGGTTTCGAGGATTTTGTCCAGACCACCATGCAGGAGTGGCAGTTACCGGGTCTGGCCATTGCCATCGTGAAGGATAGTGCCGTGATCCTGTCGCAGGGCTTTGGCAAGCGCAATGTCGCGGAGGACCTGGACGTTACCCCGGAAACGTTATTTGCTATCGGCTCCTGCACCAAGGCTTTCACCGCTACGGCGCTGGGGATGCTAATTGATGAGGAGAAGCTGAACTGGGATACTCCTGTCAGGCAGCATCTTCCTGCATTCAAGCTGTGTGACGCGGTCGCCAGTGAGCAAGCCACCGCGCGCGATCTACTCTCGCATCGCACCGGTCTGCCGCGCCACGATATGTCCTGGTACAGATCGAGCAGCACACGCGACGAGCTTTTTGAACGCCTGCAATATCTCGAACCGAGCAAAGGGTTCCGCGAACTCTGGCAGTACCAGAACCTGATGTACATGGTTGCCGGCTACCTGGTTGAGGTGGTCAGCGGGCAGACCTGGGAGGATTTTGTGCGCCAGCGTATTATGGAGCCGCTGGGCATGACCGGCAGCAATTTCGCTACCGATGCGTCCCGGCAGACATCTGACTATGCCATGCCTTATAAAAAGATCAAGGGTGAGGTGCGGCTGGTTGATTTCTATGA
>JAFMRP010000407.1 GCA_017354095.1 Ktedonobacteraceae bacterium | reverse complement strand
GTTCGCGATATTCCGGCCTGTCCTCTCCGTCGAGAAAGGCGCCCTGCTCCGTGTAGATCAGTTGTGTGCCAGCAGTGGCTTTTCTAAACTCCACCGTTGCTACGGAGACGGAGATGCGTGTCTCGTTACGATCCAGTGTGTAGGTGTAAGCGATGCGCTGGCCTGGCACGATATCCTGGTAATGGGCATCGTAGGTATAGGTTGCTCCTTCATGGGAACTGCGATTGAACTCGCGTCCTCCGACCCGGAAGTCAAATGAGTCGGCTTTCGGGAACCACTGTGCTTTGGCCTCCGGGTCTGCCCAGGCGGCGAATGCTCGTGCAGGCGAGACAGGATAAGTACGCTCGATAGTGAAAGTGGTGTGCTGTATGGATCGTTCGTTCACGATGGACTCCTTTAGCTAGTTTCATCTGGATGTTCAGTGAGGTAGTCACCAAGCCGGTCAAGGTGGTGTTCCCAACTCGTTCGCCGCTCGGTAATCCATTGCTCGGCTGTTTTCAAGACAACTGGTTCGATACGGCAGGTGCGTACCCGTCCGACCTTCTCGGATCGGACGAGGCCGCTCGCCTCCAGGACCTGAAGGTGCTGGATGACCGCTGGAAGCGACATTGCAAGCGGCCTGGCGAGCTCGCGCACCGACGCGGGTCCGTGACTCAACCGCTCCACGATCATGCGCCGGGATGGATCTGCCAGTGCGTGGAAGATGAGATCGAGTGTCGCACTATAGTTAAGCATATGCTTAACTATAGCAGGTAACAGGGATATCTGTCAAGTCTTGTGAAGGGAGAGACAGTATAACTGAACTCTCTCGAAGGAGAAAATCTCATCTTGTAACTAGATGGTCATTGCAGGCAGATGTTCTGGTCGGTATCGGTGGGGCATGGCTGGAAGTCGTAGGCGGGTGTGCCGGTCGTTAGATGGGCGTAGTAGAGCCGATTGGCGAGATCGGGCGAGGATACTTTGGGGGTGCCACTTTCCTGGGTGATCAGTAGAATCCAGTTGTCTCTAAGCAGGTTGTGTTCGCCGGGGTAGGGCTGTCCAAGGATCGTGTGGACGCTACCATTGTTGACATTGAGTTTCCAGTGTGGTACTTCGCCTTCATAGCTGGCGGATTCGATCCAGGCGTAGTAGGCTTTGCCTGCCGGTGGGGTGGGCAGGTTGGTAAAGTCGATGGTAACCTGGTCATAGTCGGTTGTCTGGGTGCTGCTGCTGAAGCTGGCCTTTCCGCTCGCGGGTTGTGAAAAGAGCTGGAATGAGGCCAGAGTCGAGCCGAGCAGAGCGGCGATAAACAGGCTGGCTAGCAGCAATATGAGTCCATAGCGGCGCCGGGCCGTGCCAGGGGGCGCGGGGATGCGAAGCGGCGCTGAGGGCCGAGATAAGTGAAGAGGCTGTGAGGGGTGCGATAGCGGTTGTATGGCCGGGCCGGTCCATTCGGGCGTTGTGGGGTCCGAGTGGGCTGGTGTGTTGCCTACGGCGGCGGATAGGGTAGAGCTTGCTGTGCGCCCGGGCGTGGGCGGTGTTGGACTGGCTGCAGGGGTAGATGCCCTGTCGAGTATGATTGGCTGTTTATGGAGCAGTTGCGCGGGGGGAGGCGTGTTGCAGGCCTCGCATAGCGCGATAGTCATTTCGCTGGCGCTCTGGAAGCGGTCGGCTGGATTTTTCGCGATGCTTTTCAGGATGATGCTTGAGAGTTCGGGCGTGATTTGCTGGTTGATGAGCATCGGTGGCGTGGGCATATCCTGCAGATGTTGCATAAAGACTGCCAGCGCGGTTTCACCGCGAAAGGGTGTGACGCCAGTCATGATTTCATAGAGAATGATGCCGAGCGAGTAGAGATCGCTCTGGGGCAGGGCGTTGCTCTGCACCTGTTCTGGCGCGCTGTAGTGCGGGGTGCCAATGATCAGTCCCGCGGTGGTTTTTGACGCAACCTCGTGCAGGCGTGCGATGCCGAAGTCGATGAGGACGGGCCTGCCCAGGGGTTTTTCGATGGGGGGCCGCTGGTCAAGCAGGATGTTGGCTGGTTTGATGTCGCGGTGAATCATATTGCGCCGGTGGGCGTAGTCGATGGCCAGGCTGACGCCGGTGAAAATGTAGATGATATCTTCGGCGGGGGGGAAGTTGCCCTGGCGTGATGTCTGGTGAATGTAATCGGCCAGCGTCTGCCCCTGGACATAATCCATGACCATGTAGGCCTGGATGGTGGAGGAGTCCAGCTGGCGGGAGACGTTGAAGTCGTGAATCTGGATGATGTGAGGGTGGTGCAGGGAGGCGCAGAGCCGGGCTTCCTGGGTGAAGCGTTGCACGAATTCGGGAGTATCCTGCCAGTCGGCGCGCATGAGTTTGATGGCGACGTGCCGTTGGAGGTGGGGGTCGAAGGCTTTCCAGACTTCGCCCATGCCGCCATGGCCGAGGCGTTGCTGTAGCTCGTATTTGCCGAGACGCTGTGCCTCTTGTTCTTTGCTCATTGCTACTCCTTGCCGCCTTGCGGCGGCCTGGCAGGGGAACTTCCCCTGCACCTCCATATACGTTCCTTTCAGCACTCT
The DNA here is from genome assembly GCA_017354095.1 of Ktedonobacteraceae bacterium. Lineage (GTDB taxonomy): Bacteria > Chloroflexota > Ktedonobacteria > Ktedonobacterales > Ktedonobacteraceae > Bu33. The sequence goes on along the minus strand of JAFMRP010000407.1, from coordinate 2,909 downwards.
CCTCGCCGACCTCTTGTCCAGCCCGCCAACGCCGCTGCCGCGGCTACCGCTGCGCGGTCAGGCGGGCTGAGAGGAATCGCCTGCGGCGGCTCGTAGGAGGGAGCAAGACTCGGGGGCGTAAGCCCCCGCGCCCCTGGTCAGGGGCCCCTTTTGTTCCGTCCGACAATGTTGCTGCCATGGTCCGCCAGAGACGGTGCTTTTGCCCCTGAGGAGGTTCCCTGCACCTGTTAGATAGTTTGTGGCAGGTCCTTGCTTATGTTTAACGTGGCAAGCTGCTGGATTTCGTAGTGGGCTTGCAATACGGATGGCTGTACCTGGTTTGTGACCGGGTCGAGTTTACCCAGGTAGGCGTAGAGCGAGCTGGTGACCATTTCGTCCAGCAGGGCAGCGGTTGATTGTTGAGAGATCTGGGCTGGATCACGATTCATTTTGGCAAGTGTGATGGCGTCCGTACGCACCTGGCGCAGCCAGGTTTCAGCGTTGTTGAGCGCGCTCAGGATGTGGATAGCATGCTGGCGCATCTCGGGTGTGATGTCGGGCGCGGTCGAGACTTGCTTGACGTGCAGGGCGGCGTGGGTCGTGTAGCCTGGTGGGTCATCTTCCGACTTGCCCTGGGCCGGATCAACGGTCAGGAGCGCGACTTTGCAAGCATAGGCATCAACCATAGGCGGTGTGCCAGATGGCAGGTCGTTGCTGGCATGGAGGCAACCGTCCAGGTAATCCAGGATACGAATGAACTGATTGTGCATCAGGTGTATGTCGCCGACTGGCGTTTGTGGGCCTTTCCAGTAGTCGCGCGCGCTGGTTGCCCACTCGACAATCTTTTCGGTATTGCGGAAGAGCCAGATATCGAGTCCACCTTTCAAACCAAGCAGCCGAATATTTGTCTCGTCATAGAACAGGTGTCGAATATGAACGAGGGCGCTGAAACCGTCAGCCGCGTTAGGGATCTGGGCCTGGGGGATCTCGCCGTAGTAGCGCCAGGTGGAGCGGTCCTGCGAGGGCTGGCCTGGCGTCAGCCCGGAAAATTCCTCCGTGATGAGTATGCGGCTGGTAGTGGAGAGCAGATTGTTGCGGTTGGCATCACCTTTGAAGAGGTAGTGAACCTCGCCATTATATACAGGTAGCCGGTTCGTGAGCAGGATGGGTGCTTTTATTGGGCGTGGTCCCGTCAGATCAGGGCCAGGTTCTGGTCTTCTGTCGGGTAGCAGCCACACGTAGTAGCTTTTGTCTGGTTGAGGGTCAGGGATGTTTTTCAGATCGATCTGCAGCTGGTCGGCGATGCCCTGAGCGGATTGGGGGGCGATCTGACCACTGCTGACGTAGAAGGCCTGTCCCACAATGGAGCTGCCAGGCAGTAATTTAGGGATGAGTGTCCAGGCGCCGAAGCCAGCGCCGCTCAGTGCCACAATGGTGAGCAGGGCCAGGAGAAGGATCGTACGGCCCCGGTTTCCCCTGTTGTCAGGTATGGGCGGGGGAGACGCAAAGGACGGAGGGGGAGATAGCACTCCCGGCTGGCTTGAGAAGTGCGGCGTAGGGTTCGATGACGCGCCCGCCCATTGCGGTGAGCTCTGAACAACAGGTGTGACGGGTCGTGCAGGTGTCACGGGCCGGGCTACAGGTGGCTGCTGGGGTGTCATGGACGGGGTGACGCGTGGAGACTGGTGCTGGATCCCCGACAGTGGGAGAGGCGTTGGCGAGCTGATCTGCGTCGGCGCGGTGACTGTGTCGGGTGGGTAGGCTGGTCGTCCCAGCTTCTCTGGTACCGGCAGGTTGAACGCTTCAGCCAGCGCGGCTGTGAGAGAAGAGGCACTGGGATGACGCGTGGCCGGGTCCTTGGCGAGGCTGCGCAGGATGACCTGGGTCAGGGCCGGCGAGATCTGCGGGTTGATGAGCGCGGGCGGCATTGGCTCAGTGTGAAGGTGCTGGCTGATCACATCGATGGGATTATCGCCTCGGAAAGGTGGAACGCCCGTCACGATCTCATAGAGAATCACTCCCATCGAATAGATGTCGCTGCGCTCGTTCCCGGGGTAGCCGCTGGCCTGTTCGGGCGAAATGTAGAGGGGGGTGCCGAGCTGAGCGCCGCTTAACGTGTTGCTGGACGCGCCCAGCAGGCGAGCCACGCCGAAATCGGTGAGCAGCGGCTCTCCCATCGGGTTGAGTGTGATGTTGCGCTTATCTAGCAGAATGTTTGCCGGCTTGATATCGCGGTGAATCATGCCATGCTGGTGAGCATAATCGATGGCCAGGCTAATGGAAGTGAAGAGATTGACAATCTCTGCTGGTGGTGGAATGTGGCCCTGGCCCGAGGTACGCGCGATATAGTCTGCCAGGGTTTCGCCTTCGACATAGTCCATCACCATATAGGCGATGGGCGTTGAGGAGTTATCGTCCGGCTGATAGATCTGGAAGTCGTGGATCTGCACGATATTAGGATGGTGCAGGGATGCGATCAGCTGTGCTTCGCGCTGGAAGCGCTGCAGAAATTTGGGATCGCTGCGCAGATCGGGGCGCAACAGCTTGAGGGCAACATGGCGCTCTAGCTGGACGTCGAAGGCCTTCCAGACTTCGGCGAGGCCGCCGTGTCCCAGGCGTTCCAACAACTCATATTTATCAAGGCGCTGAGGGGTTGTACTCATTGAAGTGCCTCTTTCTACATACAAGGATTGTTTGGTAGCCCGGATGAGCAGGCGGCGACATCGAAGGTAGCCAGGCGCAGGTTGTTATAGTGGATTTGCGATACTCCTTCCTGAATCTGTCCAGTATCGGGATCGAAGTGCCCCGTAAAGGAGTAGTTCGCCATTGTAAAGAGATCATTCAGCTTGGCCCGTGCATCGGGCTGGCGCAGTTGATCGGGGCTGAGTTGGGCCAGTGCGGCAGCGTCGGCGTGCAGCTGCAGCATCCAG
>JAFMRP010001551.1 GCA_017354095.1 Ktedonobacteraceae bacterium | reverse complement strand
CTGTTCTTTATTGAGCGAAGCTTTCGCTCCATGAATGTGGAGACGCTTTTGATGAGCGGTGTGCGCTGGAGTATACAGGGCCTGTGGAGCCTGGTGTTCGTGGGGCTTGTGCTGGCCAGTGCCATCTATCCGCTGGTGGCACCCTATGAGCGCTTCGCGCAGGTTGGCCCTCTACCCGCTTCCTCCAATATCTGGAGCAGTGATAGCCTGGACGGCCTGGCTTACTTGCAGACGTTTAGTGCGACGGAGCCGCGTCCTCAGAGCGATCCCAACGCACAGAAAGAATACTTTCAATATAATGCTGCTGGCGATTATGCTGCAATCCGCTGGCTGAATACACATGTACAGGGAGATCCAGCGATCATCGAAGCTGTTGGCGATGACTATACCGTCTACGGGCGTGTCTCGGCCTTTACAGGTTTGCCCGCACCGATGGGCTGGGTGGGCCACGAATACCAGTGGCGCGTCAATTGGCTTCGTAGCGATACAGCCTGGGCCGATTTTAATGGCCGCTCGACAGATGTCGATATCATTTATAGCGATCCCCATCCCCAGAATGTGCTGGCAATGATGGCTCGCTATAAAGCGCAATACCTGTATGTCGGCCCGCTCGAATATGGCAAGTATCCTAACGTTGATCTCAAGCGCTTTGGCACGTTTATGCAGGTGGTATATGACGCTCAGGGAGTGACGATCTATAAAGTGAGATAGCATAGTTCGAGGTTACATGGCCCTGGCGAGGAGGAACTTTTTTGAAGCGTTATCCAGAAGAACCACGCGAACTCGAAACTATTACCGATGAAGATCTTGACCTTTCAATATTGGATAATATGGATGTAGCGGTGGTGAATAAGCCTGAAGCCGGCCAGCCGCCAGCGGCGACCGTTAATCACCAACCAGTAGTTACTGCTGTTGATGACTTGCCGGAAAGCGATGCTGGTGACGAAGGGTCAGAGCGGCCGCGCTGGACATTTCGCTGGCCCACACGCGAGCAATTGCTGCTCTGGCTGCCCTTCTGGGTTGTTATCCTGCTGGGGGCTACGCTGCGTTTCTGGGGACTGGGCGACAAACCCCTGCATCATGATGAAAGCCTGCACGCCTATTATTCACTGCAATTGATGCATGACATGGAGCACTGGCTGGATTGTTTTCGGGGTACACGTTCCTGTTTCCGTTATGATCCACTGATTCACGGCCCATTCCAGTTTCACGGTATCGCGCTCGTTTACAAGATCGCCGAGTGGCTGAACGCTCCCGATCACGGTGTCAATACGACAACTGTGCGCATCCTGGCTGCGACACTGGGAAGCGCGCTGGTCGGGCTGCCCTACCTTCTGCGTGATCGCCTGGGAACGCTGGGTGCCTGGCTGTCTTGCCTGCTGCTGGCCATCTCACCTGGCATGGTCTATTTCTCGCGCTTCGCCCGTGAAGATATCTATATGGCCTTTTTCACTCTGCTGCTCGTTGTTTGTACGGCTCTCTACCTGCGCAATCGCAAGCCAGGCTGGCTAGTTGGCGCTGCTATCGCGCTTTCGCTCTCTTATGCTACAAAGGAAGCGACGTTCCTGACCATTGCTATCTTTGGCAGTTTTTTTGGGGCACTCCTGGCCTGGGAACTTGGGGTGAAGTGGCGGGCTTTCCAGGTCCGCATGCTGGGCAAGAGCAGTACCTTCCATACCAGTGCTCCCTTTTCCCTTTTGATCTACTGGATGATACTGGTACCTCTGGCTCTTATCCTTCTCGTTGTGCTCAAGCTGCTGGCTTTCTATA
>JAFMRP010001550.1 GCA_017354095.1 Ktedonobacteraceae bacterium | reverse complement strand
GAGTCGGAAGGGAGCGGGTCTGTGCTGGCTCCCCCATCTCCTCCACAAACTGTTCAAAGTCCCATGGTCCTCCAGGGGAGGTAATGACTAACATTTTGAGTGGGGTGGTTCCCTCGACTTTATAGGCATGGGGAACCCCTTTTGGCAGAAAGACAAACGTGCCGGTTTCGCCATGCCACACCTGCTCTCCGCAGCGCACGCTAACCGCTCCCTCCAGCACATAAAAGGCTTCATCCTGATGCCGATGGATGTGGGCAGGAGGCTCAGCGCCCGGAGGCGTTACCACCACATGAAGACCATACGCATGGTGCGTCTGCTCACTCTTGGCCTTCATCGTCTCGAGTGATCCCCCAAGCCAGATGGCCTGCCCTTCCTGGTCAGCAAGTGCATAGCCTCGTTCTTTCTCTGTCATCTCATTCTCCTTCCAGATGTCTCGTGGTCGCTAATGACTGGAGTCCTATCCGCTCGTGTGCTCCTGAGAACTTCTTTAAACCTCCTGACCTGATAGGCACCGGGTCAGGAGGGAGAGCACGACGCTCGTCCGCTTCCTGTGTACGATCAGCTTTGCGGAATTGAAAGAAACTAGTTCACGTTCCGGCTCTTGCCCACCCAGTAGGGCTCGCGCAGTTCCCGCTTGAGGATTTTGCCTGGCCCACTTTTGGGGAGAGCCTCGGCTCGTATCTCGATACTGCGCGGCACTTTGTAGCCAGCAAGCTGGGTGCGCGCGTGGGCAATCAGTTCGTCGCTGCTCACCTGCATGCCGCTCTTGCAGACCACCACTGCGTGGACAGCCTCACCCCAATGGTCATGTGGGATGCCTATCACCGCCGCCTCCAGCACCGCCAGATGGCGAGAGAGGACTTGCTCTACCTCAACGGAGTAGATGTTTTCGCCGCCGGAGATGATCATATCCTTGGCCCGATCAACAATGGAGATGTAGTGCTCCTCGTCAACGGTCGCCAGATCCCCAGTGTGGAACCAGCCATCTCTCGTGGCCTCAGCGGTCACTTCGGGCTGCTGCCAGTAGCCCAGCATCACATTGGGTCCACGGGCAATGATCTCCCCAACCTCATCGGGCTGCACATTCTCCCCACGGGCCGTGACCACCCGCACTTCGACGCCCAGGATTTGCTTGCCACAGGAACTGAGGCGGTGTTCCTGCTCAAGTGTCCCATCTCTGATGTGGTCCCATTGGGGTAAGGTCGTGAGGTAGCCGGCGGCCTCGGTCATCCCATAGACGTGCACGAAGACCTGTCCCCACTTCGAGAGTCCTCGCTTGAGTAGTTCTATCGGCATGGGAGAGGCCCCATAGATGACGGTATGGAGGCTGGAGACATCATACTGGTCCACCTCGGGATGATGGAGCACGGCATTGATCATGGTCGGGACGAGCGTGGTGATGGTCACTCGCTGCCTCTGAATCGCCTGCAAGACTTCTTGAGGCTGGAACGTAGGGAGAAAGACATGCTGCCCGCCCATCATGGTGAGGGCAAAGGTTGCCGCAAGATCACCAATGTGGAACATCGGCGCTGCGTGCAGATAGGCATCGCGCGAGTCGATCCCAAAGGCCATAATCGCATGCATGGCGTTGGAGACGAAATTCTTCTGAGAGAGCATGACGCCTTTGACCCGTCCCGTGGTGCCACCAGTGTAAAACAGCCCGAAGAGCTCCTCGTCACCGATCTGCTGGTTGCCACTGCTGTCCCTGGTCGTTCCCTGCTGGACCAAATGCTCATAATGGTGCATCCCTACAGGCGCCTCCCCGGTGGAG
>JAFMRP010000406.1 GCA_017354095.1 Ktedonobacteraceae bacterium | reverse complement strand
GTGTTGGCAGATGGAGAACCATCTGCCAACACTGGCCTACTGTTGCTCCATAGCTGATGCGCGCCTCCTTGACGAAGGCAGCACTCCAGCTCTTACATGTCCTCTCCACTCACTTCTTGTGCACCACTTATTCCTTCAGGCATGACCATAGCCGGAGGAATAACCAGCTTTTCTGCTCTGGCAAGCTCCTCTTTGGTGTTCCAGATCAACGCCATTCCCACAACGCTACCAATAGCAATCAGGACACCACCCGCAAGAAAGATATTCTGGAAAAGCCCGGCAGGATTGGATGCAGCGGCATTGGCTTTCACAAAGACACCCACAACGAGCGTGGCTATATAGCCAGTGACAAGGTTGAGTGGTAACAGTGACCCCTGCACCCGTCCAACAATGGTGTTGGGGGTAATTTTAAGCACCAGCGCGTTATAGGCGACAAGGAACATACTGTTAAAAATACCAAGCACAATAAAGAAGATGACCCCATTAATCAGGCTGGATTGGTACGCTGTCCCAACCAGAATCAGGCCCAGCAAGAGCACACTGACAGTGGTCAGCATCTTGAGCGGGAGAAATCTCGCCAAAATGCCAGTAAGCAGTGATCCGACTATTCCACCCGCCCCGAGAGCGGCGGGCAACAGCCCTAAAAGCGCAAGATCTTTCTCCGGATTGGCATGCAGGTTCACTAAGAAGAAACTCGATGTCACCGCATTCGTCCCACCCGCACCAAGTTCGGCCACAATTAAGAGCATCGCAATGGAGATCAGGACGCGGGTGGTAAAGGTGAAGCGCAGGCCGCGCCCTAAATCCTTGAACACTCCCGCGATTGCCGGGCCAATCCCAGGAGAAGAGGCAGCCTCAGAAGCCTGCCTGTACTTGTAAGGGTTGATTGCCTCATCGGGAATACGGAGAAAGAAAAGTGAGATCGCCGAGACGATGAAGGATGCAGCGTTGAAGAGGATGGCAACGACTGGACCTACGGTGAGGAAGAAGCTTGGAGCAAAAAGCGCGCCCAGAACAACTCCAACCCCGAGTAAGATATTGAGGATAGAAACAGCCTGAGCCAGCCTTCTTCTGGAAACAATCACCTGTAATGCTCCACCCTGTGCAGAAGTGAACAGTCCCGCAAATCCGGTCAGCAGAAAGAAACTCAAATAAATAGTCGGGATAAACAGGCTCCTCGCGACCAGGAACGCACCTAATGGCAGTGTTGCGAGCACTGCCTGGACCAGGTCAGCGGTAATCATCGTGGTGCGGCGATTCAAACGATCAACGAAAACACCCCCGAATGGGGCGACGATGAGATTCGCCAGGTAGTAGGCACCATAAATACCAGCCGTAATCGCGGCAACTGTTACAGTCGCAGCGGCTTGCTGTGTCGGTGTCTTCGCGCCCGCAAGGGTGAAAGACGTAGCCCAGATAATCAGCGTCTGGAGGTAAAAACCATCACCAATGAGCGAGATACTGCGCCCAATGGTAAAAATGATGGAGTTACGGTTCACCAGTTCGCCTTTGCCCTCCGGGACTTCATAGCCGTTGGCTGTGGGAGCAGCTACACCCCTTGTCGGTATGAGACCAGGTTGTTCCTCTTGCATATTTTTTCCCTCTTTTGTCGAACAGTCAAATTATCCCTTTTTTTCTGGTACGCGCGTGAAAACCTGCGCGTTCACTGCCGGTTCCAACTTGACAGCCAGGCTCTCTATGTCTCCTTTCTCAGCAGTAGCAAATGATACCTTTGCTTTGAATTCAAAGCGTTCAAGGGTCAACTCGAAGATATCGTAGTGAACATGGGTCAGAGAGGAAGGGATATCGTTATAGATAAACCGCAGCTGGTTATTCTCCTGGCTGATGGTCACAACACCATAGCCGGGATGCTCGTAGCGCCCGCAATAGGCATCCAGCTCATGGGAGGGCTGGGTATCGGGAACCGCCGGCTCGGCTTTCTGCAACTCCGCGATCTGCTTTTCCCCCTGGGCCTTAAGGTCCGCGAACTCTTTCTGCAAGCGCCCATTCCAATCCACCTTCTCCGCGCCAAGCAGACGATCACAGGCCGTGAAGGCAATGATAAAGGGCACAGGGGTCCCGCCACGATTGGTAAAAACGGCTATCGCTATCTGTTCATCAGGCAGCAGCGCGACTTCAGCCATAAAGCCATCAATCGATCCACCATGGTGAACCATACGATGGCCGCGATACGAGCCAACGAACCAGCCCTGCCCGTAGCACCAGTTGGCAATTTCTGGATACTTTCCTGTTGGAATGGATTCACCTGCCGGAATAACCGTGTGTGGGGTGTGGTTCTGTACCAGGTGTTCCGCAGCCAGCAATTGCGTCTCTCCATGCTTGCCCTCGTTCAACTGGAAGCGCAGCCAGTGTTCTATATCTTCCAGATTGGTGCTGATACCCCCCGCTGGCCCCATAGCCTGGAACTTGCTATAGAAGGGGACCTCCTTGATCTCGTCTTTTCGCTCTTCATAGGGCAGCGCGTAATCGCCGGTCGAGAGCGAAGCCTCTATAGCTGTGTTGCTGGCTGTCATGCCCAGGGGCTTGAAGATGCGCTCGGCAACAAATGCTTCCCAGGTCTGGCCAGTCACGCACTCAATTACATACCCTGCCGTTGCATACATCAGGTTGTTATACTGATAACGAGCGCGAAAATCAGCATTGGGTTCGAGATACGCTAAACGCTCGACTAACTCTTTGCGTGCCATGTCCGAGCCGTACCAGAGAAATTCGTGGCGCGGCAGCCCGCAGCGATGGCACAGGAGATCGCGCACCTTCAGGCGTTCGCTCGCGAATGGATCTTGCAGCTTGAAGGTTGGCAGATAGTGCCTGACCGGAGTATCCCACCCCAGTTTGCCCTCCTCCACCAGCATCGCGATTGCCGCCGCAGTAAAGGCCTTACCCGACGAACCAATTGGGAAAAGCGTCTGCGGGGTCACGTCCAGGTCCTCGGCCACGTTGCGCTTGCCAAAGCCCTGAGCGAGAAGAACCTCGTCACCTTTGAGCATGATGACAGCAGCCCCGGGTACCTTGCCATCCTGGAGGATCGCGCGTACCTCGTCCTCAAAACCAGCAAGTGAATCTGTGCTGGCTGCTATTCCTGTTTGAGAATTCATAGCCCTTCCTTTTCTGCTGATTTTTTCGTTGTCCTCGACGCGGATAACCTGTTGTTTAACTTCATTCCGTTCCCTTTTTGACTTCTTCTCTATGCAAGCATCCCATAAGACATGCAGACATCGGAAAGATAAAACGAGCTGAGGCCAACAACGGAAAAAAACGTCTGGTATCCCTCAGTGTACCTGACCAGGTTCCTTCAGAGCCTCTACCGAAAGGTAAATCGGGGGATAACTTTTCCGTTGCGAAAGACGGACTGCATACTCAGAGAAGGCCGAGCGCACGCGCGCGGGTGACGGCCTGAACACGGTTGGTGACGCCGAGTTTTTGATAAATCATATTGACGTGAGCTTTAACCGTTCCGATGACAACCACCAGTTCGTCGGCAATCTCGCGGTTCTTGCGTCCCACGGCGATCAAGCGAAGGACTTCGCGTTCACGCAAGCTCAACGGATTAAAGAGGGGCTGGGATTCAGCGAGTAAGGTCGGAGAGAAGCAGGTGCCAGGCTGAGTAAAGGCTTTGAGCAGTGTGGAGAGATAAGCCACACGCACCGATTGCCCGCTGGCTTTCTGTGCTCGCTGCTGCTCAAGCAGATGGCGCAAGAGCCTGGCCAGCGGGTCGCCCTCAGCCACAAAGAGACGAATATACCTGCCTGGCTCTGCCAGGGTGACTGCACGTTGAAGAGTGCACAGCGCACCTGCATGGTCATTCTGGAGTTGGAGCGCCAGAGCTTGCAAGATCAGGATCTCTACCAGCACTCTCACCCGGCCCGCTTGATCGGCTGCAACATACCAGTGCTCTAAACATTCGAGCGCGCGCGCACCAGCGTCTGGCTCAATACCAGCCTGGCCAGCCGCGATCAGTACACGTACTCGCGTCAGGTCAAGCAGTTCGCTACGTTTATAGCCGGGATCTGCATCGCGCTGGTCCTGTTCACGCATCCAGAATAGAGCATCTTCCAGGCGACCTCCTATCAGAGCAAGACGGGCGCGGATGGGCGCGATTACTTCAGCCAGCTTAACATAGCTGGCACGCTGGCTCACAGATTCCAATTGTTGGAGCCAGGATTGCATGGTCGCGCTCTCTCCCTGTACCTGCGCTATCAGAGCAAGCAGCAGCGCGCTATCAAACAGGATCGTTGTCGTCTGCGTACGTTGTCCCATCGTCCAGGCTTGCAGCAAATGATGCCTGGCCTCAGCGAGATTATTCCATTCCCATAACAGATAGCCCAATCCAGCATGGGCAGAGCCTGCAACAAAGAGCGAAGAGACACTCGATCCGTTTTCCCGTGTGAGGACGTGGCGATAGAGCTTCGCAGCCTGGAAGGGATAGCCCTGCGCTCTGTACAGCTCTGCCTGCGCCATCGTGACATAGGGCATGAGAAGCGTGTGTCCTGCCGCCTGAATGTTGCTACTTGCCTCAGAGAGTGCCTGCGCCGCCGCGCCTACGTCGATGCTGCGCGTGTAAGCAAAGCCCAGCAGCATCAAAATCAGGCCGCGCAGATAGTGACTACTGGCGGGAAGTTGTTGAAGCGCCTGATGGCAGGAGGCAATGGCGGAGGAGAAGTCAGCGAACGAAATGGTATAAATCGAGCGGAGCGCGATAATCTCAATCTGGAGCGCTACAACCGTTGGCGGAGGCAGCGTCTCCTCAAGTTGATGAAGTGCCTGTTCCGCCGCCTCAACCCATAGGATGAAGAGACTGGACTGCGTGGTGATAAATTCTTGCCAGACCCGGCAGATGCAGAGGCGAGGACTGGAACGCACAACCTCCTCAGGCAGCGCGTCGAGCCAGTGTTGCAGGATGGTCAATTTCCCCTCGCTGATCAGGGCCTGGGAGATCCCTTCGATCAGGGCAGCCGCACGCGTATGGTCCTGAGCCGCCAGGGCGTGCTCGATGGCCTCCATGGGCAAGGCATGAGCCTCGAACCATTGGCTGGCTCGCAGGTGCAGCAAGGCAACCAGCTCTGGCTGGATACGTAACAGATAATGGCGTAAAGCACTGGCAAAGAGCGGGTGGTGGCGATACCACCCCTCTTGCTCAGCCAGCGGGCAGAAAAACAGATTCGCTCTTGCCATCTCTTCAAGCAGGTATGCCGCATCCTTCCGACCCGTTACAGCCGCACAGAGCAAGCTATTGCAGCGTTCAAGCAATGAAGTATGGAGCAGGAAAGTTTGTGCGTCTTGCGGGAGACATGCCAGCACCTCTTCAAGAAAATAGGTCTGAATGTGCCGGTTAGTGCCAGCGCAGGCAGCGAGGAAATGAGCATAGTTCGTCTGACCCTGCAAGGCATTTTTCGCCAGGTACAGGCCAGCAATCCAGCCCTCATTGCGCTCTTCCAACG
>JAFMRP010000405.1 GCA_017354095.1 Ktedonobacteraceae bacterium | reverse complement strand
ATACAATCCACCTCCATTTGAGGCACAGTACCACCCGCACACCGCCAGAACGTCGCAAAATTCGGCGATGTCTATCACATTTCCAGATAAAACAAAAAAATAGAGCCGTCCCCTATGCCAGCAACAACGGGTCAGGCACAGGGGACAGCTCTACACGGCCATTATGATTCGGCCGGAGGCGAGGGCAGTGGCGTACCACGAATGGAACGATACCAGGGCGATTCGAACTTTTCCAGTTCCTCTTCCGAAAGCTTCAATGTAGGACGCGCCCCCTCCTTGAGCGGGTAGCGCGCGATCATCGGATCACGCTCATAGCCCGGATGGCGCGTTCGGATGCCATCACGGTCGCCTGAGGCAGTACGCTCAATGGCTGCTCCTCGCCCACCAATGGTGTCATGCACGGGATCAGGAGGCTGGCGATCCGCGATTTCTCGCATCAGCAATTCTTCACGCGCGCGCTGTTCCTCTTGTCTTCGTATCGCCTCCTGAGCGAGAAGCAGATTTTGCTCCTGCCGCATTTTCTCTTCCATCTCACGGTGCCGGCGCAGAGCCATCTCACGCTCCAGTTGCTCTCTCTGCCTGCGCTCCTGCTCTTCACGCTGGCTGGCCAAACGCTCAGCTAACGCCTGAGGACTCATCCTGGGATCCCTGGCCATCGCTGCCTTCTGCCGCGCTGTCACATTCCCACGCGCGACCGCACTGTCACTGTGGAAAAGATAATGCGATGACATGGGATCAAGCGCCCCGGGCGGTGCCTCCTCTACCATACGCGCAAAATTGCTAAGATCCTGGCGCAATATGCTGGCAAAGTATTCCCCCCCTCCAAAAGTATCACCAAGCATACCAACGGGACCACTGGGAGGAGTATAACTGATGTAAACATCAACCATCGTGCGGCTCGGCCCCAGAGGACGAAACTTGACCTTGCCAGTATTCTTCAAACCAGCAATCGAACGCCAGCCAACCTGCTGATCGGGAATCCAATCTTCATGGATGGCATCCCACTCATAGTCACGCAGCACATGAACAACCCAATGGGAGCGCTGGCTGTTATAATAGGTGACCTCTTTGACAAAATGCATAAATTTTGGAAAGTCATCAAAATGCGTGAACAGAGCATACACCTGGTGTACAGGAGCCTTTACGGTCACAGAGGCATAGTGTTCTGTCATTCTCCTCCCCCATTTCTTTCAACAAAGCCGTTCACATGCGCATACAACACTGCGAATGGAAAGCTCCTACGAGGGATGCACTACATAAACAGTCTACGTGCTTCTCCGTATTTCAAAACAGCTCAACCTGTAACCGAAAGATTAATCTCAATATAACATACCAGTACGATGATAATCAATTATATTTTTTTATCCTGCCATATAAAGCCGCCAGGAAAGCGCGTTGACCGCCACTGCCAGCCTGGCTTTTTCCTTGCTTCGGACCACATAGAGTGATCCGAAGCAAGAAAGCACGACCTAAGCCTCTTGCAGCCGGAGCCCACGCAGCAGCTGGGCGTTCAGCGCTACGATAATCGTGCTTAAGGACATCAATAAGGCTCCTATCGCGGGCGGCAGAATGAAACCGAATGGCGCCAGCACTCCCGCTGCCAGCGGCAGCGCAATGGCATTATAACCAACCGCCCACCCCAGGTTCTGCTCCATCTTGCGATAGCTCGCTTTGCTCAACTGAACAATCCTGGCCACGTCCCGCGGATCACTCTTGACCAGCACGATTCCCGCCGAGGCACGCGCTACATCCGTCCCGGCACCAATGGCAATACCAACGTCCGCCTGAGCCAGCGCGGGAGCATCATTCACGCCATCACCGACCATTGCGACGACTGCGCCGGATTGCTGCAGCTCCTTTACTTTCTCATTCTTATGCTCGGGCAGCACCTGAGCAAACACTTCATCAATGCCCAGCTCACCGGCTACCCAATGAGCCACGTCCTGCGAGTCTCCGGTCAGCATGGCAACTCGTATACCGTGCTGTCGCAATTGGGTAACGGCAGCACGGCTCTCTGGGCGGATGACATCCGCCAGGGCAAAAGCGGCCAGTACATTCGACTCTTCTACCAGGTAAACGACCGTCTGCCCTCGCTCTCCCCATTGCCGCACCCGCTCGGCAAATTCAGCTGGAACCTGCATTCCCTGCTGCTCAAGCAAACGCGGACCCCCTACTCGCAGGGTCCGCCCCTGCACCTGCGCCTGAACACCTCGGCCCGGTAATGCCTGGAAGCCCTGAGCCTGGGGAACGGTGACGTTGCGCTGGTGCGCCGCCCTTTCTAGAGCACGAGCGATGATATGCTCGCTATCCCCTTCAACGGCTGCCGCAAGAGCCAGCGCCTGCTCCTCAGAAAGACCTTTCTGCGTGGCAAGATCCACCAGGCCCTGCTCGCCGGTAGTCAGTGTGCCGGTTTTATCAAAGACGACGACGTTGATCTGACGCGCTCGCTCCAATGCCATACGATCTCGCACCAGAATGCCATTTCGCGCGGAAAGCGTGGTCGATATGGCAACGACCAGCGGGATCGCCAGGCCCAGTGCGTGCGGGCAGGCGACGACCAGCGTCGTGACGACATGCTCCAGTGTGGCATCGTTGATGCCCTGCGCCAATCCCCACACAAGCAAGGTGATCAGCGCAACCCCCAGCGCGATAAATGTGAGCCAGGATGCTGCCCGGTCGGCCAGCGCCTGCGCATGGCTACGACTCTGCTGCGCCTCTTCTACCAGCCGCATGATACCCGCCAGCATGGTCTTTTCACCAGTACGCGTAATCACGATTCGCAACGAGCCACTACCATTCACTGTCCCGGCGATCACTTCACTATCGGCACGCTTCTTGACTGGGCGCGATTCCCCGGTAATCATGCTTTCGTTGACGTCGCTTTCACCCTCATAAACGGTCGCGTCAGCCGGCACCTGCCCGCCAGGACGCACCAGAACCCGGTCTCCCTCCTGTAAGGCGCCCACTGGGACGACTTCCGTCCCCCCATCCACAATGCGCTCCGCCTGGTCAGGCAGCAATTTGGCCAGCGCTCGCAAGGCGCTCTGCGCGCTGCCTATCGCCCGCATCTCCATCCAATGTCCCAGCAGCATAATCGTTACCAGGGTGGCCAGTTCCCAGTAGAAGGGCATGCCTTCGACCCACTCGAACGTTACGACCAGGCTATATATGTAGGCAGTGGAGATGGCGAGCGCGACCAGCGTCATCATACCGGGCTGGCGAGAACGCAGTTCAGAGAATGCTCCACGTAAGAATATCCAGCCACCATACCAGTAGATGATGCTGCCCAACACTGGCTCAATCCAGGCCGATCCCGGAAAACTCGGCGCCCGATAACCAAACAGGCGCTGGAACAGGTCCGCATAGATGAGCGTGGGAATGGTCAGGATAAGCGAGATCCAGAAAGGACGCTGGAACATGGCTTCGCTATGCCCCGCGTGATCCATATGTCCACTGTGTCCAGTATGGCTCTGATGACCATTCATATGTCCATGATGCATGGCATGATGCTCGCTTGCCGCTGTATGTTTCTGTTGATGCTGTTGCATAGGAAAACTCCCGCTCCCCGAGAGGAAAAAACCATCCTATCAGGAGCACGCGCATAATAGTTATGCCCTGGTATAATGCTTGACTACTTGCATGATTTCGCTAATTTTTTCATCACCGTTGCCTTCTTGAATCGCGTCTGTCACGCAATGGTGCAGATGGTTTTCCATGAGCAACAACGATACCTGATCCAGCGCGGCTCGCACACCCGCGATCTGCGTCATAATATCTACACAATATTTGTCTTCATCCACCATACGCTGCAGGCCGCGCGTCTGCCCCTCAATCCTGCGCAAACGCGCCAGCAGTTTCTGCTTCAACTCACCCGATGCTGCCATCACACTGTTCCCTTCTTGCTTTCTATTACCTATCAGTCTCCATATTCGTCACAATACCCCCTGGGGGTATCACGCTTGTAAGTATAATACCCCCTGGGGGTATTGTCAAGGGGATAAATAAAACCTATCCCTGCGACCTGTTGCGATATTGCGAGGGCGAGATGCCAGTGTGACGTTTGAAGGCAGTGCTAAAGGCAAAGGAGTTCTCATACCCGGTACGCTGCGCGACCGCTTCAACAGTATAATAATCGCTGGCCAGCAGCATCATGGCTCTACGCATACGCAGCATGGTGACGTGCTTCATGGGACTACGGCCCAGATACTGCTGGCATAAGCGCCGCAGCTGTTCGCTGCTGATACCTATCACGGCGGCTAGCTGCCTGTTGGTCCAGGGAAATGTGATATCGGCATTCACTACTTCCCATAACCGCTGTAAACGCCGCTCCATACGTACCGGACCAACGATGCGCTGCGCGTGGATATGCACCAGCTGCACCCATTGCTGCATTACCAGCTGCTCCGACAGCCCGATATATTCACGATACAACCCATCAATGGCCACCGCCAGTTCCTGCGGCTCCGCCGGCAGCAGCGTTGGACGATCAACGGCAATCACAGGCTGCCCGTGAGCCGCTTCATCATACATGACCCAGCAGATTTTCCACACCACTTCATCACTGGCATGATAGGCGTGCAAATGACCGGCAGGCGTTGCATACGCCATACCCGGCGTGCAGCGTTCCCACGCTCCATCCACCAGAACATACCCCCACCCGTCAAGACAGACGATCAACTGGCTCATCCTGGGCTGCTTTCTCACAAAGCAAAATGGAGGGCGCGCAATAGAAATGCCAGCCAGTTGCAGGCGATAGAACGCAAAGGCCTGGCAAGCCTGCTGACTAACAATATGCTCGTTGGTATACTCACCAATGACGTGGGTTTCACAAAGGTCCGTTTGGATATCACTCATGGAATTTTGATCTTTTTTTAGCTACTATACAACCAACATCACTTTTTTCAAAGGAGAAAGTTAGCATGAGTATTCCTCGCCCGGAATATCCACGTCCCCAGTTTGTACGCTCTACCTGGCTCTGCCTGAATGGTGAATGGCAATTCGAGATCGATGCAGGCAATAGCGGCCTGGAACGAGGCCTGCTGCAGCGCGAACTGCGAGATCGCATTCAAGTACCATTCTGCCCCGAATCCACGCTTTCCGGGATCGGGAATACCGATTTTATGCCGGCCGTCTGGTACCGGCGCGCGGTGACTATCCCTGCGGACTGGACGGGACAGCGCGTGCTGCTCCATTTTCAGGCCGTCGATTACGACGCTACGGTCTGGGTCAATGGGTTGGAGCTTGGCCGCCACCGGGGCGGCTTCACGCCGTTTAGCGTGGAACTGCCCGGCGAACTGATCGGCCAGGAGATCACCATTGTGGTACGCGCGCGCGATGATGCTCGTCCCCCACAGCCACGCGGCAAGCAGTCACAACGCTACGGCAATTACTCCTGCAACTACACCCGCACCACTGGCATCTGGCAAACGGTCTGGCTGGAGCCGGTCCCGGAAGTCGCCCTG
>JAFMRP010000404.1 GCA_017354095.1 Ktedonobacteraceae bacterium | reverse complement strand
CCCACACAGGGGCAGGAGCGGTCAGGCTTGCTTCCAGCAGATCGCGGGCCTCCTGGTCATCGAGGTGCAGGCATCGGGCCAGTTCAAGGACAATGGCTTTACTTGCAGGGAGAACATCTCCCAGTTCCCACCGACTGATCGCATGTCGATGCATGCCAATAGCGTCGGCAAGCTGCTGTTGGGTGAGACGCTTGCGTTTGCGAAAGGTCTGAAGGAGCTCGCCAAAGGAGTTCTGGTCAAGGCTGGTCATAGTTGTTTCCTTTGTAAACGTAAGAATGACATGGGCGAAAAATGTCAAATTTTCTTCTATCCACCCATATCATTCTACAATTTATTGGCAAGCAAAACGCGCTCATTAGGAATATAGGGTAAAAACATAGAGCGAGCAGTGAAACATAATCCTTGGAAGAGGAAATTGCACGGGGTCGTAACATGCATCGCTGCTGCTAGCTGGATCAACGGCGCTATGATTGCAGTTGACGGAGCATAGCAGCAGCCATCGCTGTTACAAAAACCTATGGGATGATGCAAATGACAATCAAGAAGCGAAAGAGCGCTAGAATACAGCGAAGCGCACATCCCAGCCGCTACGCAAAATCGTGTTTATGACCGGATTCTTTACCAGATCTGGAGAGAAGGTATAATCGTAGAACTTGCCGGGTGCAAAATTCTCATCTATTCCCCATGCCGCATTCCGTTCCCATCCGCTAACGATCCCACGGGACACACTCCCCCCCACGCGCACTCCACCTGCCCCGACGTTCCAGCTCACCGAGCGAGTGACCTCAGTCAATGTCGCCTCGTGCTGCCTCTCATTCAGTTTGACGTGCAATGAATATATTGCGGTGAGTCCCGCCCGCTGGAAGGCTTCCCGCCATTTAGTGTCCACATAGCGCCAGGTAAAGAGATAGCCCCATCGCTTCGGCTCTGCGATGACCGGTGCATCATATGTATTCAGTTTCTCCAGCTGGTATCGCAACTGTGCCGGAGGGAGAGCCTCGCCCTCGCCTTTGAAGAAGAAGACCCTGGTGACCGCATAAAGGAAAAAGGGGAAAAAGCCAACACACACCAATAAGACCAGAATAACGAGCGGCAGGGTCGTTTGCTCGACTGGCAGACCAAAGATGGGAAGGAGAACGCGAGCCACAATGAAAGCGACGGCTGCCCCTGCGGCCATGTACAAAATGATGAGTAGAAAGACCTTGAGAAACGCTATGCCAAATTGCTTGCCTGTCATTATTGCTCCTTGTCCAGGAATAAGATGTGATCCTCTCGAAAAGAGAAAGAAGATTCTGATTTTGGAATGAGCTTTACCAGAGCCAGTGATAGCGAAGCTCTGCATGCCATGGCGAGGGGAAGGTTTGATTGATGGTAAAAGCCATGCCAAGTCCTTTGGCGATCTGCACGCTCCGATCCAGCGTCAGCTGAAATGGATGCCCATTGTCGTCCGACCATCGTTCGTGTTGTGTGATGCAGGTCTGATTCTGGTAGTACTGGTTCGAGCATGGCGCTGGTGGAGACCAGATCTGCTGGTGCTCGAAGTGAAAGGTTTTGCCGCTGCTCTGCTCGGTAATCGTCCCTTTGGCAATCAGACAATAGGCCTGAGTGGGAATCGTCCACCTGACATAGTGTTGACGACCACCACTGGAAGGAAGCGGCGCCAGGTTCTTGCAGTTGGCATCGCCAATCCATTCACCGTTACCCGCACCGCTGACATTCTCTTTATAGTATGTGCCATTGCCCGTCCAGCCGTCAAGCATCACCCAGTCCTCCTGATGAATAAACTTTTCATAGGAGTCGGGCGGCCATTTGGCAGGATCGCCCCATGAAATGCGGCTCTCGCCGCCTGACTGCGGATTCCAGGCCCATTGACCAGACCACTGACCGGCCCAATATTGACCGGCACTGCGCTGCGTCATCATCGAGAAGTCACCATAGACGGGAGCTGCTGAGAAGGACGCATATGCATACACTTTTCCCATTGCGATCCCCGCGCCTACCGCTGTCACGACGAAAGCCATCAGCAAGATGGCCCATTTTGTGGGGTTCAGCTTCTTGTACATCAACAACAAACTCCTGTTTTCTTTTAGCTGCATAATTATACTGATTTTCATCTAGCGGAATATGAAAGAGTTTTTTTCATTCAGAGAAACGGCATAACCACTATTGCTACATTCGTCACATGCGATGGAAACAAAAACAAGGGATAGCGCTCTGGCGCAGGTAGTCCCACTGAGGGAGGACCCTGGCAGCGTATGCCTTGCCTCTGGCAGAACTCACATCGTCTGCGTCGAGTATAAAGGGAAGCATGTGCCATTTGATGGTGCATTTTGCCTGGAACCTGGTTGGAGCCAATGACGGATACGTTTATTCTGACGAGATAGTAAAATAGAAGAAGATATGCTAGACTGTATGCAGTTCCCGAATTTGCAGTGGGGAAGCATGCTATGCATACGCCGTGGGGTGAAGCGAAAACGAAACAGCAGCTCGATGAGGGAGTGTTCTGGGTAACGACAGACAGTCATGGTGGTATCCTGATCGAGAAAGGGAGAGCCAAGGAGTTACTGAGCGCGAAAGCGCGTCGTATCGGAGAGCTCTGGTATGATTTTCTGGCGTTTGAGCAGGAGCATGCTATGATGGTGGTATTTTACGAACAGCCCCAGCTTTATCCGTGGTTAGAGGAAGAATTGAGCGTGAAGCTTGCCGAGGATAGTCTGCGCCGCGATTATCCTGATTATTTTTTGCTGGAGTAGGGAAGTGGGTAGAAGGGGATACTACCTGGGGGGCAGCGTTTCCCACTGGATAGTGCTTTTAAACTGCTCAAAAGATGCTCTGGCACGTAGATAGCATTCTTCCGAGGAGAGCGTGGTGTTGCCGACCTGGACGTGAGAGATAGGGGTGGCAAGCGGGCTCGTTTTGAGGCATTCGTGATCGGCTGATTGCGCGGCGTAGCCACTCTTCAAGGCCCAGTCGAGGTAGAAGATACAGTTGGTCAGGGCCAGCAGGGCCTCTTGCGGGTTCGGTGGGCATAAGCGGTACTGGCAGCTATCATTCAGGTTATAAATGATGAGGTCCAGTTCCTGATGCAAGGACATACGTATGTCCTTGAGCATACCTTTATGCATTTTTATGCATTCGAGCACATCCCAACGTGTTTGAAAAGCCAGCCAATACACCATCAACTGCATAGCGTGGAACTCGTTGGGTTGAGCTTTATCAGAGATTGTCTCATCTTCAGGTTGTTCCTCTGTCAGGTGCGCGAAGAGGCCTGGCAGCGGATCGTTCTTTTTCTTGCGCGCGGTCAATCCTTTCTTAAACTCGATGATCGCGGGTCTGCCACGTGTGGGGGAAGTCGGGTCTGTTTTGCGAAGGCGTACCTGGTCGAACTCGCCTACCAGGGCAACATGGCCACCCCAATCGGGGTGTTCGGCGAAGGTATGGCGGGTCGAAAGCAGTTTGAACTGGAAGCGTTCTGAGGTTGCGAGGATGGTAGAGCCTGTGGCGGTAAGTTCGCGCTGGTAGTGTAGCAAGGGGTTAATGACGAGCGTATGCAGGCGCTCTTCGCGCAGGCTCAGCTCTTCAAAAAACATAGCGAGTCGCAGCTTGCCCGCAGCCTGGAGAGACGCGAGCGCTTGATTGTGCAGGAAATCAACGAGGGAGGCGGGGCGTGCCAGCAGGATGTTCTGCTGCTCTGAGGAAAGAGGTCCCTGGGGATCGTGGAGGAGGTTGATGAGTGTGTGGAGAAGGGTACCAACGAGACGAGGATCTGGCGCGCCGCCGCTGAAGAGGGATGGCTGGCGAACGCTGGTGAACCGTTTGGGCTCCTTAGGACGGCGTTTGCGGCGTTGTTCGAGGGAGCAGGAGGGGCATTCCAGATATCCAGCAAGGGCGGAATAGCTGACCGGTCTGAGTATGAAAGGGTTGTGGACGTGCTGTATTTTGAACAGGTCTGCGTAGTTGAGGTTAACATAATGTGGAACAGGTTGGGCTGCAACCTGAGAGGCAGTAAGCATGCGTAGTGTCGTGATAGCGTGCTTCATTAATCGTCCCCATTGAAAATAGCCAAGGACGGTACTGTGCGGCGCTACATTGTATTTCTCTCCCTCTCTATTCTATACCTTTATTTATTCAGTTTGTCAACCATCTAAAATAGATAGTGTAGAATGGGTTTTTCTTGTTACAGCGATTAAAAGTCGCCCCGGCCTCCCGCAAGGGGAGGCCCTACATTTCCTGTGGGCAAGAGAGAGACTATGCAAGGACTTTTTTGGCGAAGGTTTCGATCACTTCGGCGAGCTTTTGGGGATCTCTGAGGTGGCATGTGTGGCCCTGCCCGTTCAAAGTAATACGTTCAACTTTTGGAAGGACAGCAGCCACTGCGGAAACCATTTTCTTGACCCCGTAAAAGCTTCGATCTCCGCCAACCATCGCGACGGGCAGATCCAGCCTGGAGTAGGCATCAAGGCGCACGCCAAGTCGTTCCATGGCCTCCAGGTCGTCAACCTGGCAGGGAATGAGCTTACGGTAAGAGGGAAACAGCGCCGTCAGTATACCAGCGGGGATCGCCAAAAAGCCCGGCCAATTGGTGACAACCTGCGAGAAGATTCCGATGGCTGTGCCCGGCCGACCTTTCAGGAGTGCCTGCCTCGCATGCTTCAGTCCCGCGCCCACCTCGCCGCTGCGCTCAATCCGGTCTTCCGACAGGTAAAGGCCATCAGGGCTTGTGATTACGGACGCTGGCTCGTAGATCATTCCACCGACGAACGACTGGGGAGAGGCAACCAGTGCTTCGAGCGCGATTGTCGCACCCGATGAGTGGCCGAAGAGAAAGACGGGCGCGCCAACTGCTTTGACCATTGCGAGCACGTGGTCGACCTCCTCTGCGACGGTGCACGGCGAGCCACGGAGGGGGTCCGTTTTGAGATCAAGGCGGTATTGGCGGCGATGAAGCCTGACGACCCGGTAGCGCTCTGCCAGTATGGGCGCGACCTTATCGTAGCTCTTGCCGGTATCCATGCCGGGGTGAAGGATGAGAATGGCCTGTCCCGCGCCTTGCGCCTGTGCGCGAACGCTTGTCCCGTCCGTCGCCGTGGCGGTCAGCAGGCTGGTTTCGCCTGCGCTCCTTTTGCGATTCGCCATAGGAACTGTTTCTCCTTGTTTAGTGTTCATGATGTTCCCCCATTTCGAGGACGTTATCCAGCCAATCGGACAGGAACTGTTTGCCGGTTGTTGTGTCAGGAGGGAGTTGTGCAGGCGAGAGCCAGCGGTGGAGCAGGTCGCTGAGTGCTCCACCGACCTGTTCCATGGGTGGTAAGTATTCCTGGCCGAGAAGGTCGGGCGCGGCGATCATACCCACTTTCAGGATGGCCATCAGATAGGTAATGATGGGGACCGGAAGATCGGGGCGGATCAATCCGGCCTGTTGGAGGTGGACAACGTAGGTGTCGGAATAGCCGACCAGTTGATGGAGTGCCTGCTCG
>JAFMRP010001549.1 GCA_017354095.1 Ktedonobacteraceae bacterium | reverse complement strand
GTGCTCGTGGCTGCTTTTTTTTCGGGTATGCGCGCCATGAACTCTTTGGGAGGAAGATATTCATGATTTCCCGGCTTTATATCCTCGTCCGAACTTTGATTACCGGGAGTCCACGACTTCTGCTTTTGCATAGCCTGGTGGCCATCATGCTGGTAGCGGCTTTTGGCTCTCTATTGTTGTGGATGCCAGGAAATACCTGGGGCTTCTTTAATCCCTGCACCTGGATTTTTGGGGTCTATGCAGTGCCCTTTCTGCTCGTCTCACTGGCAAAATATGCGGCGGGCAAGGGGAAAGAAATGGGCGAGTTTCTACCGCCAGGATCGGTAGCGCTCCTTGCGGATCACGTGCTCAGCGTTCAGCAGCAGGATCGTCTGTTGCTCAATGTGCGGGAAACGACGACGAGAATGAAAGTTCAGCCGCTACAATTTACTCCACCACCTACGGGCGAGCAGATGGTCCCGGTGAAATGCTCAACGTGCCAGCAGGAGATGGTATTCCGGGTGGATAGCCTGCAAAGACGTAGGCAGCGACGCATGCAGGCGATTGCCATCGCGGTGGTATGCTGGATTCTGGCGGCGGTAGTGGAATATGTGATCGGCTTGTTTGTTCCGGCCGATCCCAAAGCAGGCTGGATTTTCTATGCTTCTCTGGTTCCGATGCTGCTTATTGTGGTGAGTGGCTTCTGCATGGCATATCTGGTAAATTATATTGGTGTCGTCGCGAAGCCAACTCCAGGGCACAAGGTTCGCAGACCTACCAGGGAAGATGTCGAGCGGCTCATGCATTATAATCAAGCGGCTGGTATATCCAGATGAGGATCAGCTTCTTCGTGGGGAGTTTCTCTGATCTTTAGCGAGCGTTTTTTCTCTTCGAAAATATTCGTGGAAACGAGGGCTGACTCTGTCCTTCTTTCAGCGTATACTTGAAGAAGAAGAACAGTTAAGCATAAAGAAAGAGGAACGCAACGATGAGTGCTATGCAGATGAAGCTCGAACTGGTCGCGGTGCCTGTCTCGGACGTTGACCGCGCAAAAGCTTTTTATACCGACAAGATTGGCTTTCACGCTGATCATGACCACCAGGTCAGGGAGGATCTGCGCTTTGTTCAGCTGACGCCCCCAGGTTCAGCCTGCTCTATCGTGATCGGTGTGGGTATCACTACCATGCAGCCCGGATCGCTCGAAGGGCTGCTCATGGTAGTCTCGGACGTGAAAGCCGTTCGTGAGGAGCTTATCAAACGAGGTGTTGATGTCAGCGAGATTGATGAGCAGCCCTGGGCATCCTTTGCGTATTTCCGTGATCCTGATGGGAATAGCTGGTCATTGCAGCAAGTTCCCCACCGCACCTAGCCTCGGGCAGGTTGCTCGTGCGCTGCTATAAAGCTGATCTCCTTTCGCTTCCCATCATGTGTCCTTCTCTCTTGACAGAGCGCTCGTCTGGATCTATACTGGGATAGGTTATGTTGACCAATTGCCCAGCATAAAAGAGAGAAGACACTCGTGGAAGTGTCTTGTGAAGCATCAGGAGAGGATATGCCCAAAATCGTCGACGAGCAGATGCGTGAAGCTACCCGCCAGCGCATTATCCGGGTGGCGGCCAGTGAGTTTGCTCGACTGGGGTTTGACCAGGCCAATATCAATGTAATTGCAGAGCTTGCTGGCATGGGCAAAGGAACCATCTATCTGTATTTTGAGAACAAGCGTGATTTGTTTGTGGCCATGCTCCGGCAGATTGCTCAGGCTCAACTCGCAGCCATCCGCACCGCTCTGGCTGCGGA
>JAFMRP010001548.1 GCA_017354095.1 Ktedonobacteraceae bacterium | reverse complement strand
CGGTACCGGGTAATCGCGCGGCGGGCCGGGTTGGATTTTGATCCTGGCAAGCTTGTTGTCGTCGAGCGGGTAGAGGGCGATAGCAATACCGATTGGGGAGTTCCGGCTATCATTACAGCCGCCGATACAAAGCCGGCGGTGCCAGAGATGGCCGAACGTGGCGTCGCGCTACTTCGTGCATCGTGGCTGGTGATGGATGAGGTCATCGCCGCCTCGTCAGCCGAGTTGCGCAAAGGGCCGCGAGGAGGTGGGCGGGATCGAGATAAGATCGCGGAGCATGTTATCAACGCGGAGCGGGCCTATGCACGCAAGATAGGTGTGAGGCATAAGCCGTTCCTACCAGGCGACCGCGCGGCCCTCAGCGCGCTCCGCGAGGAGATCGCAGAAGTCCTGAGCAGTCCATCGGATGGCTCGCCGTTGACGCCAGGCGGTTGGCCTGCTTCCTATGCTATCCGGCGCATCGCGTGGCATGTCGTGGACCATATCTGGGAGATAGAGGATCGCCAGGTCTGATCGCGGAAGTGGCAGTTATCGTTTCTGGCAGACGTAGATCATGGCGCGGGAGGTGGCGGTCAGGGGTTCTTGCTGCCAGCTGCCGTAAGATGAGCGAATCCGAAACCCATTGTAGAATAGCAAGGACTCCATCTCCTGGGGATAGACGTAGCGCAGGGCTGTGCGAAGCGTCTTCTCCTCCTGCTGGCCTCCCAGGCGGAGAAATGTGAGATGGCGGGTGTAGTGCTGGATCTGGGTCATAGGATCGTAGTATTGCTCTTCGGCGGCGACGAGTTGTCCTCCGTCGGGCAGCGTATACTTCGGCGGGTCTGGGTGGCACCAAAGGCAAGCTGAGGGGCTGGTTGTTATCCCAACGGGACACAATGTGTTGACATCTCACAACAAATGGAGTATGATGCCGGTACGTACGGGACGGAGATAGGAGTTACAATACAGAGGAGGGATTGCCGTGACGGTCTCTTGTAAGTTGAGATTACTGCTTGCCAGGGTCAATGTTGAGCGCGCGAAGCGGGGGGTAGGGGCCCTGAGTTTGCGGCGTCTGGCCGAGGAGAGTGGTGTGTCTTTGAGTGTGCTGGCCGCGCTGCATACGGGCAAGAATCAGCGCATCGATTACACCACGATTGATCAACTGCTCACGTATTTCAACAGTTATTTTACCGTCACGACCAACGACCTGTTAAGCTGGGAACGGGCACGCGAGACAGATGTGTTGGATATCTCCTCCAGCTAGCAGGTAAGTATTTATCGCAAGCCCACAGGGTTAAACGGCTTGCCCATAGGATTAAATGACTTGCCAGATAACGGGATAGAGAAGAGAAAAGAGGAAACTGTATGGCGGTTCTCATGAAATCGCGCCAGGAGGTCGCGCAGTTGCGCGAAGCTGGACGACTGGTTGCCCAGACATTTGAGGTGCTACGCCCATATGTGAAGCCGGGTACGAGCACAGAAGAGTTGGATCGTATCGCCGAAGATTACATTCGTAGCAAGGGGGGCAAGCCTCTTTACAAAGGGTATGGAGCGCGTCCCGCGACGAAGGATCGGCCAGCGGTACCGCCTTTTCCGGCGACGATCTGTGTCGCTATCAACGATGTCATCTGCCATGGGATTCCCAGCGCGCAGGAGAAGCTGCGCGAAGGTGATATTATCGGCGTCGATATAGGGGTGTTGTACAAAGGTTGGGCCGGGGATTCCTGCGTGACTTATGCCGTGGGCAAGTTGGATAGCGAGTCACAGCGCCTGGTGGAGGTCGCGCAAAAGTGCTTGCAA
>JAFMRP010001547.1 GCA_017354095.1 Ktedonobacteraceae bacterium | reverse complement strand
CCGCCACTACTGTCGCCGCTTTTTCGCGCTCTTCCATAGTGTCTAATATGTGCGCGGCTTTCTGTGGGCCATCATCAATCTCCTTGACGATTGTCTCAACAATGGCTGCTGCCTTTTTTACATTATCCGGCACGATCCCTTCAAACCAGCGCGCGGCAGTTTCCGGCTCTACTGCTACCGCCACCCTGGCTGCATGAGCAGCATCCATCCTGACAAATCGTTCAAGAGCCACGTCCTCATCCATGTGTAACAGCAAGTTCGCGGCATTATGCGCTTTCATCGCTTCCAGCTGTTCGACAGCCCGCTTTGGCTTCATCCCTTCAAAGGCCGTCGCATCCTCAGGCGACCGCATTCTTCCGATGGCTCCCGCGCCTTTCTCCTCGATCACCTCTTCTACTCTGGTGGGATTCATCTTGCTGGCGATAGTGGTAGCGGCGGTTTCATGAATGTGAGCAAGCATACTGGCCCTCGTCTCCAGACCGGCTCGCTCCAGTGCTCTGGCAGCACGGACAGGGTCCATATTTTCGGCAATATTGCTGGCATCGCGTGGGTCCATCTTGCTCCACACTGCGGCAAGGTTGTCCTCGTTCATCTTCTCCACCCTTCGTCCAGCTGCTCGCGGCTCCATTTCCTGGAGAATCAGACCGGCTCGCTCCACCTGCCTCTCTACCAGCGCATCCAGTACAGTGGCAGCTATCGCTGGCTTCATATGTTCAGCGCTCGCGGCGGCATGATGGGGTTCTATGCGGATAAACAGATCGGCAACCGCTGCCCTCCCCTCATCCTTCAAGGTTCGAGCCACTGCTTCAAACATCGCCGCAGTCGTTCCCGGCTCCATCTTTTCTGCTATAGCAGCCGCTTGTGCCGGATCTTGTTTGATCACCTCGATAAACGCACTGGCTCTTACACGGGAGTTCTCTATATCCGCCAGCGCTTTTGCCGCGGTATCTGTTCCTACCACGCGTAGAAATCCTGCTGACCGCACTTCCTGAGGCTGTTCATGTGATGTCTCGCCCACCTGTTCCAGCCGCTGTATTGCATGTTCTTTCATATAAGCATCAGATAACTCATGATATAATTGCTATTTTTACATAGTATGATTATTTGAATAGAATGTTTCTGGCACTCGTTCCCACATGGAGAGCACTCGCTGGAATAGGCGGGCAGCCTGGTCTGGCTTGTTTTGCCTCAAATAAACGGCCGCCAAGTTACTCCGGCACATAGCCACTGTAGGATCATCTGGCCCCAACGCATCCACGAAGATCACGAGCGCATGTCTCAATAGCTGTTCAGCCTGCTCAAACTGGCCTTGTGCCGTGTGGACTCCCGCCAGGCCGACAAGGCTAGCGGCGACATCAGGATGTTCCAACCCTACCATCGCTTCTCTCAGCTTGAGCGTTTGCTGTAATATGATTTCGGCCTCCTGGAACTTTTTCTGGCGCGTGGAGAGAAAGGCCAGTTGTTCCAGGCAGAGCACGAGATCCTCATAAGCGTCCTCTTGTGCGTTTTCGTAGACTGGAAGGACGCGCTGCAAAGACGTCTCTGCCAGCCGCCACTCTGCCTGCGCCATGTAGACGATGGCCAGCTTGTGGAGGATTCTGGCTCCGGCAAGAGACAATGGATGCGGTACCTGCTCCTGAAGCACAGCGGGAACGTGCGACGATGTTGCCACATCGATGGTATTGAGCCAATCTGTGTATAACGCGATCAGGCGAGAGAAAATGATCGCGATGAGAGGATGCTGAGGACTCAACGCCAGTTCACCATTCGTGAGCGCCT
>JAFMRP010001546.1 GCA_017354095.1 Ktedonobacteraceae bacterium | reverse complement strand
AACCACACGCTCCAGCACATCGATCTTCAACCGTCCTTCGAGTCTCAGCGCGCCGGGCATGTTGTAGGCTGCGCTGCCTGGATTCAACTGATCGATGAACCATAATCTCTGCTGCGCGAACGATAGCGGCAGCCACTCATCTCTGGACTCCCTGACCAGCGGCGGCGCCTCATCCTTCTCCCCAGCCTTCATCGCTTCTTCTATCCGCCGCGCCAGCCCAGCCACTGTCGGTTCCTCGAAGATGCTCTTCACCCCAACCTCCACACCGAACGTACTCCTCATCCGTGAAGCCACCTGCGTCGCCAGTAATGAATGTCCCCCCACGTCGAAGAAGTTGTCATACCTCCCCACTCGCTCCCGTCTCAGCACCTCCTCGAAGATTCCCGCCACAATCTCCTCGACCGGCGTCCGGGGCGCGGCATATCCATCCTCAGATTCACCCCAGTCGTCTTCCGGCATGGGCAGTGCCTTCCGGTCCAGTTTGCCGTTTTGCGTCTGCGGCAGCTTATCCAAGATTACGAATGCTGCAGGCACCATATAGTCAGGCAACTTCTCCCTCAGGTATCCCTTCAACTCGCTCGCCACTAACTCCCCGCCGCTGGCTCCCACCAGATATGCCACCAGACTCTTCTCTCCTCCCCTCTCTTCTCTGGCAATCACCACCGCCTCTCTCACACCCTCGTGTCGCAGGAGCGTCGCCTCGATCTCTCCCAGTTCAATCCGGTACCCTCTCACCTTCACCTGCTGGTCTCTTCTTCCAAGATATTCGATTCGCCCGTCCTTTACGTACCTCCCCAGGTCTCCCGTCTTGTAGATTCTCTCTCCACTCCCGCAGCCGGCGGGCGCTGGCACGAACCTCTCCGCCGTGAGCTCTGACCTTCCCAGATATCCGCGCGCTAACCCTGCACCTCCAACGTATATCTCTCCCGCCACTCCCACTGGCGCTGCCTGCATCTGCTCGTCAAACACATAGGCGCGGATGTTAGCCAGCGGTCTGCCGATGTTGCTGCCCGAACCTGCTTCCCGCTCTTCCCTCCTCACTCTCTCGTAGGTCGTATGGACCGTCGTCTCCGTAATGCCATACATGTTGATCAGCTGCGGCCTTTCATCCCCGTGCCGATCCATCCAGCCTTTCAGATTTTTCTTTTCCAGCGCCTCCCCTCCGAATACCACCGCCTTCAGACTCAATTCCCACTCCCTCGCTCGATCAACATCATTAAAGTTCCGAAAGGCGGAAGGCGTCTGGCTCACCATCGTCACGCCTTCCCTCCAGACCAGATCGTGAAACTCTTCCGTCGCTCGGGCTACTTCCTGAGGCACCAGCACCAATGTTCCCCCGTACATCAATGCTCCCCAAATCTCCCACACTGAGAAATCGAACGATGTTGAGTGGAACATCGTCCAGACTTCCTCTTCCCCGAATCCCATCTTCTCACCCACCGCATTGAATAGATTGAACACGCTGCGATGCGTGATGATCACTCCTTTTGGTCTACCCGTCGACCCTGACGTGTAGATCACATAGGCCGCATTCTCAGCCTCCACCGCTACCTGCGCCTCCTCCCCACTCCGCCTCGATATGGCATCCCAATCCCGATCCAGACAGATCCTCTTCACCGATCCTTCTCCACATCGCTCCGCCAGGTGTTCCTGCGTCAGCCAGAGCCCCATCTGCGCGTCCTCGACCATCATCTTCAGCCGCTCGTCGGGATATGCCGGATCCATCGGCACGTACGCTCCCCCTGCTTTCAGGATACCCAGCAACCCCACCACCATTTCGA
>JAFMRP010001545.1 GCA_017354095.1 Ktedonobacteraceae bacterium | reverse complement strand
CCCTGACGAGGTCTTTGGGCGTATGGCCTTCGACTGTGAAACCATGCTCAAGGACTATTTAAGTGGCGTGCAGCGCCTCTCCTGAGCGATTACTGCCGGCAGTAATTGTGGATACATGTTATGATAGAGAATAAAAAATGCGACGATCTCGCGTGAAGGGGAGACACTTATGCCCATCTGTCCAATCTGTGATGATACAGGTCTGCGCAATTCTGACTCGGCGAACCCGGAATTCTGCTACTGTGCCGCGGGTAAGCAGGCAAAACGTCAGTGGGAAGCGAACCAGGGAAAGAAGAAGCAAGCGGCACCCAGGGCTGCCAGCTTTATTGATATCGGAGATCTGGAGCAAGTCAACGCCAACGTTGATGCTATGCGCACCTCGCTATTTGGCCCCACGGCCTCCGAAACGGCCTCATCTGCCAGGCATGCCGCCGTGCAGCTGCTTTTCCGTGTTGCTCGTCCCGGTCATGAAATTACGGTCACTGAAGCAACACAGCTGCACGACCTGGCGCGCATACTCGAAGGCTTTTTGAACGGCCTGGCGCCTATCGGACGTAAATAGCCGCTGCCCTGGTGCTGTCGCCAGTGCCTACTGCTTGGTTCCAATATGGATGGCGACTACTCCGCCACTGAGATAGTAGTAGCGCACGCCGCTCCAGCCGGCCTCTTCCATGATGCGCTTCAGCTCGGGCGCTTTGGGAAAGGCAGTAAGCGAGTTGGGTAGGTAGTTATACTCTTCGAAGGCTTTACCGATGATGCTGCCAAACAGAGGCGCTAGCTTATAGAAATAGAAGTAGAACAGCGTGCCGAAAATCTTACCGGGAGGATGGCTGATTTCCAGGCAGACAACACGCCCGCCCGGCCGCACCACGCGCAGCATCTCGCTGAAGCCCTGGCGGATGTTGGCCAGATTACGCACGGTAAAGGCGGAGCAGCAGCCATCAACGCTGTTGTCTGGCAGATCAATATGCTCGGCGTCGCCAACGCGCAGTTCTATCTGGCTTTGCAGACCTATGCGCCGCAGCTTCTGTCGTCCCTGTTCCAGCATTTCAGGGGTGATGTCCATGCCAATCATGTGGGTTCCCGGCCCTGAACGGCGTACAACCGCGATAGAGAGGTCGGCTGTTCCAGCCCCCAGATCCAGCCCGGTCTCTCCGGTGCCCAGTGCCAGATAGCGAGCCGCGCGGCTGCGCCAGTGGCGGTCTAGCCCGAAGCTCATGAGAAAGTTCATGATATCGTAGATGCGCGCGATACGGCCGAAAAGGCGCTGAACATAAGGCTTTTTCCCGCCCGTGGCCTGAAATTTTTCCTCTAATGAAAAGTTTGTCGTCATCGTATTCCTGCTTTGTTAGGACTGTGGAGCTACATCCCTGGCTCCCGGCTTTTTAGCGTTTGCGCATAAGTACAAAGTCGATCAGTTCGTCCAGCACGTCGCGATCTGGCGAAGCTGGAAAGTGATAAAGCGCGGCACGGGCTTTATCGGCGTAGGCACGTGCATCAGCCAGCGACCGCTCAACGCCATAGCCGTGAGTCACCCAGTTAACCACCTCCAGAATATCGTCCTCTTTCCTCTCCGTGTCATTCAGCAAGTGTCTCACTTTTTGCTGGTAGCCATTAGCCGATGATTCCTGCAAGGCGTAGATCAGTGGCAGCGTCACCATACCCTGGCGCAGATCATTGCCGGCGGGCTTGCCAGTCGTCGATTGATCCTCGGTATAGTCCAGAATGTCGTCAGTGATCTGAAAGGCGACACCAAGGTATAGGCCATAGTTATGGAGTAG
>JAFMRP010001544.1 GCA_017354095.1 Ktedonobacteraceae bacterium | reverse complement strand
ATGGAGTGACGGGAAGCGAAGCGGAGCTGACCACACTTGCACAACAGCTCAAGAAGTTGTGTGGCTCTGGCGGGACAGTGAAGGATGGGAATATCGAGATCCAGGGAGATCATTGCGATAAGGTGATAGCAAAGCTCATAGAATCAGGTTATAAGGTCAAGCGTGCCGGGGGATAGGCTATAAGGGTGGGAGCAGCTGCTGAAAAGGGAGTCTCTACTGTCAGAGCCCACGAGAGATGTAGAGCAGTCGCTTGCGGGCTGCTAGTGCGCGACATGACTTTTAGGTGCTGGTCGTTACAATAAAGCTAGAGAACATAAAACAAGTATTCCTGCTCGCTACTACATCATTTCCGTTTCGAGGAAGAGCGCAAAGAATAAAGCCGTAGGGAAAAGGTTTTGATGGACCATGGACGAAAGAGGAAATGTATGGATATCAACGAGCAGTTTGAGAGCTTTCTGGCTAGTTTAGGAGTTGAAATGGAACGACCAGAAGATAAGCACCTGAGTGGTGACTCCATTCCAGAAGTGTCGATTTTCCAGGCTTCGCGCGACCATTACGGTGTTTTCTATCGCCTGGATATTATTGATCGTCAGCCAGAACTGCGCATCATGCTCCCCGTCGATAAAGGGGATACCAGGATGGACATGTACCTCGTGCGTCTGAGCGATCGAAGCCCGCTCAATGCCTTTTTCACAGAGATGTCTCTTTACGAGGGAAGCGCTGTTTATGAGCATGGGCGGGAGGCGACGTTACAGCACCTGTTGTACGCTGTGGCGGAAATGATGAAGCAGATGTTCTGGGCTGGAGATATGCAGCGTATGAGTTTTCCGCCGGAAATTGATGTGCATCCGCTGTATGTCTACGAAGAGCGGCCATCCTGGAGAAAGCGCTAGCCAGGGGAATAGAGGTCCACTTTGCTTTTAGAGGCAATCCTTTCTATGGTACACTAGCGGTATCATAGAAAGGGTGAAGTCTATGCCAGAAAATGTAGATAGCATCGGTCAATCTGCTATTGAGTACCTGACCCTGAAACACGCGGCGCGCGAGTTGGCGCTACCGAAATCGCGCGCCGCTATTCGTTGTTGTGCCAACAGTATCCGTGCCACCCATCGCCAGGAGTTTGAACGTGCCAGCGAGTTGATCTCCCAGGCCGCGGCGCTGATCTCAGAAATGGCCAGCGATCTGCGCGAGCACCAGGATATTTATTTCGCAGGCTTCGTACAGGACGCGCAGAAGGAATATGCTGAAGCCGTCACCTTCAGAGCTTTTGTGCGCCATCATCCACTTCCCTCTTTTGAAGACCTCTCTATCAGTGTGGCTGCCTATCTCAACGGACTAGGCGAGGCTGTGGGCGAGCTCAGACGCTATGTGCTGGATCAACTGCGTCGTGGCAACTTCGCGGATGGTGAGGTTTTTTTAAGCTACATGGACGATGTGTATGCCCTGCTGACAACTATTGATTTCCCCGATGCTATCACTGCTGGGCTGCGTCGCACGACTGATGCGACACGTGGCATTCTGGAAAAGACGCGTGGTGACCTGACTACGGCCTCAATTCAGCATCAGCTTCAACGCTCGCTGGAAGCCGTTCGCCAGGCGCTACCGGGACAGCGGAGGGGAAGTGAGTAGCCAGTCTAAAGCAGGCACTTTCCAGGTATGAGCTTCACCGGGCTATTTTTTGACTAATGTACCAGGAATTTTACTCGATGTAATACTATGGAAACGGTTCGCTGGTGAACGTGAAACAATGCTTCACAGAAGACTTCTTAGGTATAGTCCTGT
>JAFMRP010000403.1 GCA_017354095.1 Ktedonobacteraceae bacterium | reverse complement strand
CAAAGGCAATGGCCCGCAGATCGTCGACTGGGCCACTGGCAACGGCTTCACCGTGGACGCCCATACCCGCGCCCACCTGCTGACCTACGCCAACGCCAGCCCCATCTTCATGGCGGCTAAATACGATACCACCAGCACCGAGAACAAACAACAGCAGAATAGCAACAACACAAATCCGGGCGAGAGCACCCCCGTTCTCCTCACCATGAAAACCGCGCACCCCTGGATTCCCGTAGAAATGCTCGCCGTCGACGGTTCCACCACCAGCGCGGATTTCTACCTGCTCACCGACCAGCCTCTCAATATAGACTCTCTGCACACCAAACTCGGCATGTCTCCTGTAAACGGCGACATCCCCAATGCTCCCGGCCTGTCAGTGCGCTCCCAGAAGCAGCTCTCGGACGAAGTCTTTCACGACCTCTCCAATGATGCTCATATGGACTGGCTCTGGCCCAATAGCTGGCTTACCTACCTCTCCCTCTCAGCCGACGCCGAACAGGTCACCTATGATCTAAGCATCAGCCCTTCCGGCGTGATCCATGCAGCCCCCTTTGGAACACCACCAATGGCCATCGTAGATCGCACCATCTCACAAGAGCTGCCAGACTGGCTGCCCACCCTGCCCCCGGGCTCTTTCC
Source organism: Ktedonobacteraceae bacterium (assembly GCA_017354095.1). GTDB lineage: Bacteria > Chloroflexota > Ktedonobacteria > Ktedonobacterales > Ktedonobacteraceae > Bu33. The sequence continues at coordinate 4,855 of JAFMRP010000403.1, read as the reverse complement.
CCTACACCATTCTGAGCATAGTGATACTCGGAGCCGGCATCCTGCTCTTCTTCCTCATCCGGCGTAGAAACAGCCGGAAAACCACCACCACCAAAACCGCATAGGCCCCTCCACCACAGCAGGAACCTGTGCCCAACCTCGCATCAGGGAAAGGACGCCCGGGTACTCATCAAGCGTCCCTTCCCTGAGATCTACGCCTCGCCGGATTCCTGGCCAGCAGATGATCATCCACGCGGAATACTCCCAGATTAGCCAGAGCAGCGCCAATATCATCACCAAGAACCTGCAGCACCAGGCGATGCGCCTCACCTTCGCCGATCAGAGGCACGCAAAAGTATTGGCAGGTCGATATTAAAACGGCAAAACCATCCAACAATTCCTGGCGTGGAATGCGGTCAAAATGCGAGAGGTCTGTTACATGAAGATAACCGCTGGCAGCAATCTTTAAACAGGCAAAAGCCGGAAAGGCAGCAGCACAATCATCGATAATGTCCTGTAGCACCTTCAACGCCTCCCCCGCCCCAACCAGATGAGAAACAGCCAGCGAGACCCGGCGCATCGCCTCCGCCAGCACACGCCACTCAGCCGGCGTTATCAACTGCTCTGCCTCTACTGAGGTCTCGATCAGCCTGCTATCAACCACACGAGGCTGCCTGGGAGCATGGATGATGCCGAGTTGCTGCAAATGCGACAGCGTCTCCATCAGCATCTGCTCATACTCATCATTGAGCATCGCCTCACTGGTGGTCATCCCTCGCTCAAAACGGATGATCCCCTGCTGCCACTCACGTAAATCCGCCAGGATCGCCTGCATCGCCCCCCGGTTACCGGCCGCGTGCGCCAACCTGCCCGCCCGGAAATAAAGATGCACAATGCTGAAACGAGCAGGGTTCCGCAGGGAGAGACGCCCAAATGCCCGTATCCGCCTGATCTGCTGCACCATCTTCGCCAGATCCACCAACGATCCCTGCCACGTAGAACCGTTTGTCTGAGGCACTATCCCACTACCACTTTCTACAGAGAATACCGCCAATATGCCAGAATATGCCGTATAGTATCCCTTTCCCTCTCCAATGTCAAGCAGTAGGACCCTTTTCCCAAAGCATAGTGCAGGCCAGACAGATCAAGCAGCTTTTGCTATTCAAGCTGATACGTCTCTCCACATATCTCACACCAGCCGGTACGTTTGCCATCCTCCTCATGCACAGCGAGCCGGCGAGCACACCTACAAACATAGCCTAGCAGGCGCGCAGGATTGCCAAGGACCAGCGTATAGGGCGGCACGTCCTTCGTGACCACCGATCCGGCTCCCACCAGCGCGAATGTACCAATCTTCACACCACAGACAATGGTAGCATTCGCGCCAATCGAAGCGCCATATTGCACGAGCGTCGGCGTTACCTCCCAATCTTCAGCCACCTTCAGCCGGCCATCAGGGGTAATCGCGCGTGGATACAGATCATTGGTAAAGCACACATGCGGCCCGATAAACACACCATCCTCAATAATAACCCCCTCAAACAGCGAAACATGGTTTTGGATCTTCACACGCGATCCAATCCGCACCCCCGACTCGATGTAAACGCCTTTACCAATATTGCACTCTTCCCCAATCGACGCCTGCGCACGCACATGCACCTGCCGCCAGATACGCGTTCCCACACCCACCGTAGCCCCCTCCTCGACCTCGGCAGTTGGATGGACATAATACGATGTATCCACCATAGCCACCCCCTAACTGACCATCACAGGATAAGCCTTATCGCTCTGCGCTTCAAGCGCCTCCTGCGCCGCCGCCAGCACTCGCACAACCTGTAAGCCCACCTCGCCATTGGCACGCGGCAAACTACCCGTACGGATACAATGAGCGAAATCTTCGCATTCCAGGCGCAACGGCTCCATCCAATCGATATGTGGGATCGTAATCGCTCCATAGCGATAGGATACGCCAGGATCGGCATGCACATCAGCGCCTTTATTATAGATCTTGATCATCTCCGCCGGATTGGTATCATCATAGACGACCATACGCGCATCTCCAATGACCGTCACACGGCGAATTTTACAGGGATGCAGCCAGCTCACATGAATATGGGCCGCCATACCATCAGCAAAGCTCAGATCAAGATGCGCGATATCACAGATACGCGATTGCAGATGAGCGTGGGCCTGCACCTTGATCTGCTCTGGCGTCTTGCCAAAGAGATAGAGCAGAATTGAGACATCATGCGGCGCCAGATCCCAGATCACGTTAATATCGTTACGAAACAGGCCAAGATTGACGCGCTCAGCCTCCACACAGTAAATCTTGCCCAGATCACCACTCTGCACCAGTTTGCGCAATTCATTGACCGCGGGGCTGTATTCAAAGGTATGTCCAACCATCAACACGCGATCCAGTTCTTTGGCCAGCGCAACCAGTTCCTCCGCCTCCGCGATATTGGCCGTCAGAGGTTTCTCCACCAGCACGTGTTTCCCATGAAGCAGGGCTGCCTTTGCTAATTGGTAATGTGCGCGCACCGGAGTTGCAATCACAACTCCGTCAACATCGGATGCAAAGACATCTTCGGGGCGCGTAGTTGTACGAACCCAGGGCTGATTGATGCGGATAGACGCCAGGCGCCGCTCATCCATATCACAAACCATCGCCAGAGACCCATTCGGCAAGCTATCCAGGTTGCGCGCTATCTTTGGCCCCCAATACCCCCAGCCGATAATACCAAAACGCAGATCTTTCATACTCTTAAGCATTCCTTTGACATTCTTCAACGAACATTCTTCAACCGCTAAAACAACATCATTCAAATTGGAGTATTACCGTTCAGATCGCCTGGCTACCTAACAGCAGCCGCTCAATCACCAGCGCGGGCATGCTTTCTCACCTTGTCGACAACGTATTGTATCTGTTCCGATGTCAACTCTGGATACATGGGCAGAGAAACGATATGTTTTGTTACTTCTTCCGTGGCAGGAAGCGAACCTGGTTGAAACCCATAGGAAGCACAGGCAGGCTGCAGATGAATAGGTACAGGATAATGAATATTGACGCCAACCCCACTTTCCTGCATCGCCTTCACAAACCGGTCACGCTCATCCACCTGGATGACATAGTAGCAGTAGACATGCGTACCCCAGGAGCACTCGACAGGCACAGCCTTTACCACGTCACGCAATTGTTCATTATAGGTATGAGCACACGCCCGGCGCGCGGCATTCCATTCTTCAAGATGAGGCATCTTCACCAGCAAGACAGCAGCCTGCATCTCATCCATCCGGCAATTTACTCCCATCAACTCGTGATGATACTTAACACGCGAGCCGTGGTCACGAATCATACGCATCCGCTCAGCCAGCACTGCATCATTCGTGGTGCAGATGCCAGCCTCACCATAAGCTCCCAGGTTCTTGCTGAAATACAGGCTAAAGCAGCCGATATCGCCCAGACTCCCCACACGCTGCCCGTTATAAGTGGCACCATGCGCCTGCGAAGCATCCTCAATTATCCTCAAACCATGCGCACGCGCAAACTCCACAATCGGTCCCATCTCCGCAGCATGCCCATAGAGATGTACCGGCAAAATCGCCTTTGAGCGCGGCGAAAGCGCCTGTTCGAGCTGGCGCCAGTCCATCAGGTGGGTTTCCGGGTCGATATCTACAAATACCGGCCTGGCACCAACCATCGCCACAGCCTCAACCGTTGCGATGAACGTATTGGAAACCGTAATCACTTCATCTCCGGGTCCGATCTCGCAGGCGCGCAAAGCCAGAGCCAGAGCATCAGTACCATTGGAGACGCTCACCCCATGCTCACAACCACAGAAGGCGGCAAATTGTCGCTCAAAAGTCTTCTGGCGCGGCCCAATAAACAGCTGCATCGAATCAAGAATGTCTTCAAACGCAGCCATGATTTCAGATTTCAGCGGCAGATACTGCGCTCGTAGATCCACCAGGGGAACGTGCATAGAGAAACCATCCTTACAACGCTCAATCAATCAACAATGTACAACTATGATCCTCACCTAGCATATAGTAGTGCATAGAAGTTTTCATCGAATGCTTTGCTTGGTATAGGATGGGTTAAATCAGTTATAACTAGTAAAAAAAGGGCGACCTCTCAAGTCACCGTCTAATCAAAAAGCTATTCGCCACTACGTTTTTGCCACCTATTTATCCACTTTTTACCACATCTCCATCGGCATACTCACCGATTATTGACTTGAATTGACTACTATTGTGCATGGAATGCCGAGAAGGCTTGTGTTCTCAAAACAGTAGAAAAGCGACACAAACCTAAAGAGGATAGCTCAAAATTGTATTGGGGGGAATATTATGGTTGTTCAAAAAGCACCTCTTCGCACCGTCACCCTTAAAGCTACCTATGTAAAAGCCAAACGCCTACTTGACATCGCTTTCACGCTGCTGGTCGCGCCCGCGGTCTTACTCGTTGGCATAGTGGTGGCCATATGCATTCGCCTGGATTCCGAAGGCCCCATCTTCTACCGCCAGAAACGCATTGGACAAAATGGCGCAGAGTTCGAAATGCTCAAATTTCGCTCGATGTATGTAAATAATGACCAGGCCCACCACCGTGAGATCATCACACGCTATATGAAGGGCGAAAAACTCAACGACAATGGTGGCGCTACGGCATACAAAGATATCCACGATCCACGTATCACCCGTGTCGGACGCTTCATCCGCAAGGCCAGCCTTGACGAGCTTCCCCAATTCTGGAATGTCTTGCGTGGCCAGATGTCTCTGGTAGGACCGCGACCACCATTGCCCTACGAGGTGGAACTCTATGGAGAATATGAACTCCTGCGCCTGATGGGGAAACCCGGTCTCACCGGAACCT
>JAFMRP010001543.1 GCA_017354095.1 Ktedonobacteraceae bacterium | reverse complement strand
CTCCCTTCCCATCTAGAGGCCCGAAGACCTGGCTCAGCTCTTCCCTCCACGACGGTTGAGGTCGAAGGCGAGGGAGACCACCGCAGCAACGACTGCCCCGACGATGATCCACCCCTTGAGGTTGCCCAGGGGGTGCAGTTGCCCCCACACGGCCATGAAGATGGCCCCACCGATGGCGTAGAGAGCCGCATTACGGATGATCTTCACTGCGATCACTTCCCCAGAAGAGGAATGGACCGCCCCCAGCAGGATTGCCGAAGACGGGGAGCGCCGGTTCGTTCCACCGAACCGATGAGACCCGAAGGTCCACCCCACGCCTACCACAAGCTTGCACGATCTGTGTGTTGTGGCGTTCCGACCGATGCGCCACGCATTGCCCGCGATCCAGGAGATTGTTCCGCGACCCCGTGTTAGTGGGGGCGAACGATCAGGCAAGAATCAGCAGGGGCGATGTGTGGAATACATCAGAGAAATCTCTGGGATTCCTTATGGAACGGGCGAGAGAGACACAGAGCTCTCTTGCCTGCCTTACACCTGTTTGAGGTGTAAAGAGTAGGGAATTCGATATTACAAACATAGCCTCTAGGTGAGCGGTGTCACAAGAGGGAAAGAGGGTCAAAAAGCTCCGGCCAGGGCGGTGGATGTGCCGCGCGTGAACCGGACGTTGATGCGTCCGGTCCAGGTCGGCACCCAGGTGATGAAGTCTGGCCAGGGTTTGATCTCCACGTGCTGCACGCCGGGCAGTTTCGAGAGAGTCGCCACCGCGCTATCGACCGACTGGCCGACGATGCGGGAGCGCACATCGTCCTGCGTGATTTTGGGGCTCGCCAGTGTGCTGGCTTTAAAAGTGAGCGTCATGGACTTCGCATCTCCGGCCGGAGGTTTGAGCTGGTCGAGCTTGACCGGCGGCTGACCCTGTTGTTCCAGGACGTGGTCGCCGCGATAGGCGTTGTCCTTGCTCATCAGCGTATTCAGCTGGGTAACCGCGGCCTGTTGCAGGGTATCGTTCGGGATATAGAGCAGCGTCGTGGTCACATTGAGGGTTATAGGAACGTTGATGTCGTTGACAATGGCATCCACGGCCGGAGCGTTCACCAGCTGGTCGGTGCTGGATGGATTGCCGTGGACCCCTTTGCTGGACCACTGATTGACCCAGGCATCGATATCTTTCTGAAGCTGGTTATGCAAGTCCTTGCGGACGTTATCCAGGTCGCTTTTCTGCACCGTATGCTTCGTGCCCTTACCGCCGCCGGTCGTAGGGTTATCGTTGGTCACCGAGAGTTGCAAAGCGGTGGCATTCATGTTGTTATAGCGGGCAATGGCATTCAGGCTCTCTTGCGGAATGGTGGTGATGGTCTGGGCATTGACATTGCCGCTATCACCAACCTGCACGGCGGTTACCGGCACCGGCACCGTACTGCCGATCTGGCCAGACGGGCCCAGGGAGGCTTCGGCATTGGTTTTGAACTGGATGCCGCTGGTGGTCGCTACCACCGTATTCGTGGGTACAATAGCGCGCTGCTTGCCATTGTTCTTAAAGGTAACAGTGCCCTGAGCGGCATTCGTGCCCACCTCTTTGTTGCCAGTGGCAATGAGTGTGCCATTTTTGCTGAACGTTTTCGTTTGCAGCTGCGCGGCGACGCTGCCGGGCGCACCATTGCCATTCTGGGCAATGATGGTCAGGTTATGCGAGTAGGGTTTTGTTTGCAGCGTCAGCGAGACCTCAGCCGCTGGGCCAAAGTAGGCAGTGGCGGCAACAACAACCAGTAAGAGAATGATAATAAC
>JAFMRP010001542.1 GCA_017354095.1 Ktedonobacteraceae bacterium | reverse complement strand
TACTCTCTCCTTGCTTGTCCCCTTGCTTGTATATTTGGCTAGGTGACTTGCTAATCGCTAGCGCTTGAACAGCCGCAGCTTGAGATTTCCGGCCAGCATCGCCAGCAAGATACAGCCACAGCCGATCCAGGCCAGCAGGCCCAGGCGCTCGCCCGCCAGATAACCAAACAGGGCCGTCCAGACCGGTTCGAGCGCATAAGCCAGCGTCGCCCGCTCGCTGCTGATAAACTGCTGAATACGATTCATCGCAGCCAGGCAGAAGGCGGTGGCCAGCACGCCCATGAAGAGACAGGAGAGCCAGACCGGCCAGGATGGCAGGACGAACGGCTCGCGTGCAATGGGCATAGCTACAAAGCTGAGCAGAGCCGTGATGGCGATCTGCACCAGCGAGAGGTTGATCGCGTCAGCGCGCGGCGCGTACTTGCTGATGAGCACAATATGCAGCGCGTTTCCTACCGCGCAGGCTAGAATGAGCATCTCGCCTGGACCGAACGACAGCGCGAAATGTTCGTTTAGCGAGAGCAGGGTCAGACCACAGAACGAGAGCACGATACCCAGCATTGCCCCCAGAGCGGGCCAGCGCCGCAGCAGCAGGATCGAGAGCAGCGGCACAAAGGGCACATAGAGCCCGGTCAAAAAGCCAGCCATGCTGGTGGTCGTATATTGTAGTCCAAGGGTCTGTGTGGCGTACGAGGCGAATAGGATGATTCCCATCAATGAGCCAGCGCATAGCTCGTAGCGGGTGAGGTGTATCAAACGGCGATGGTAGATCAAGGCCAGCGTCAGTGCGCCAATGCTAAAGCGTAGAGCCAGGAAAGTAAAGGGTCCGGTCAGGGTGATGGTGCGCTGCACAACCAGAAAGGTGCTGCCCCAGATAAGCGTTGCCAGCAGCAGAACCAGCCCGATGCCCAGGCTGTTTGGGCGGCGTACGGCTTCCTGCCTTACGCTGGCAAGATGTGCTGAAGTATCCTGCGTGACGAGTTGATCTGTGTCAGGCTTCCCGGATGGCATAGTCAACCTCTCTGATGCGGTAAATACCCTCCTTCTTTCCCCTGGCCGTCGGATGAGTCGTTGGCCTGCCTCTGGCCAGCAGCTCATCCGGCGATCAGTTTTTACCTCTCTCTATCTGCACATGCTTAAAAATGATATTACCGCAGATGCAGGGCGAAAAACGCCTGGCGGCGCTCCCATTCGGGACTCAGGTATGTATCTCGGCTGTCATAGCCCCAGCGGACGGCTGCTATGGCAAGAGCGATCAATAAAAGAAGGAAAATGAACAGTTCCATGACAGGCCTCTCTTTCTGCCGCCTATCGTAAGTGAGATAGACGACGTGAAAGTCTACGCACTATGGTTCCAGCGTTTACGCAATGTCATTGGGGCCACTGAACCAGGGCGTTCGAGCCTGCGCCCCCATTGTAGCAGAAAAACAACCAATCGGTAAACCCATGAATTGCCAGGTGAGTGATGGCTCTGCCGTTGTCCCTGTTTTACCAGCTGTGCCTGCTCTGCTGCACGCAGCAACTCGGCCTGCCTCTCTCCAGGTAGCAATTGACTGTAAAGCGGGTGCATAATTAGCCCTCCATTATGCCTGATGACTGCCTATCGCTAACATACACTAACCACTTAACATTGTTTTGATGGTTATAGTATACTATATAAATGATAACCTGTCAAATACATTTTGCTGGTTATTGTGGGATGTGGTAAAGTGTTAACAATACTGCCTCGTCGAGATTCATGTGAAGGAAGCAAAGCGGGAGGTGCAGGAGGGCCGCAGGCCCTCC
>JAFMRP010001541.1 GCA_017354095.1 Ktedonobacteraceae bacterium | reverse complement strand
TGAGGTGGTTGGTGCACAGATCGTCCAGGTGGTGGCGCAGTTGTCCAAACAAGCCCCCGAAGCCATGAGTGCCCATCTCTTGTGGCGCACCATTGCCCGCTTTGGCGGCTATCTCAACCGCCGCTGCGATGGCCCCCCTGGATGGAAGACCTTGTGGCAGGGCTGGATGTATGTTCAGGCGGTCTTGGAAGGCGTCCATCTCGCTGGCTCCTTTGCTCCTTCATAATTTGTGTGGAATTGTCAGACGAGAATAGGAGGTGATACCGGGGACATATCACCCCCTATTTGAGCGGATGGCGCGCCCCCCCGCGCAAGTGGGGCATGCCGCTCGGCAAAGACGAGCAGCACGCATCATGAAGAACAGGGGCGACGTATTTCCAGTGCTCCCTTCCTCGGCTCGTCTCCCCGAGCCGAGGAAGGGAGCATCATGCTCTCAGGTGACCCCAGAAGGAAGGGCACGACGGAAGCGGTCGTACGCCGCTCTCGTCGCTAGAATCAGTGTCACTGAACTGCCCAGGCGGGTTCATCACCTCTTCCTCCTCCTGGATGTTCATCCACACGGCGGCATGATCAAAAGTGTAATAATCATCTGATGATGGAGTAGAATTCTCCTTTTTGTTGTTCTATAGTAGAGGGAGACCAAGAACGAGTGGTGCCTCAGCTCTGCCAGAGCTTTCTCAGGAGGTGGTGCCGTATGACCCAGCGTCAACCGAAGTATTGGACGAGAGAAACCCATTACCAGCGAGCCATTGAATCCACGGGGGTCGGGATCTACTATCGTGACCTGGCCAGCCGGCATGTCGTCTGGAGTGACGAGGCGAAAGCCATTCTGGGCTTACCCGCAGAGGCGGAGGAGAGTTGCGATCTGTTGCTCTCGGTGACCCATCCCGAGGACCGTGGACGTCTGGCGCAGTTCCTGGCAGAAGCGGATTCCGGCCCGTTGGAAGGAGGAATGGAACATCGCGTCACCTGGCCGGATGGAAGCCTGCACTGGGTGCTCGTCAGAAGAGGCATCCTCCGTAACGAGCAGGGGGAGCCCGTCCGCCTGCTGGGAGTGACAGTTGATATCACGGCACTCAAACACGCAGAAGAACGGCAGCGGCAGGCCGACCGCCGGGCCCAGCACGCCCTCCAAACGGCCCATGAGCACAGCCAGAAATTGGTGAAAGAACTGGAACGCAAACAGGCCTTTCTCGATGCCATTATGGAGCAGGCTCCCTCGGCGTTGGTGATCGCGGAGGCTCCTTCGGGCAAGATCCTTCGCTATAATCAAGCAGCCGGAAAGTTTTTGGACCAGGAGCTACTGGAGAGCCAGCATTACCGGCACTATCCTCCCCGCTGGCATGAAGATGGCACGCTGTTTCGTCGGGAGGAGTATCCTCTGGTACGCGCGCTGGTCAAGGGAGAAGTCGTGATCCGAGAACCGATGTGTTGCCGGTTCCCCGATGGCAGGATCAGGCATGTAGAGGTCAGCGCCGCGCCGGTGTACGACGAAGCGGGCCGGATGCTTGTCGCCGTGGCCACCTTTCTCGATGTCTCCGAGCGCTTCGAACTCGAACGCAAGAAAGACGCCTTTCTCTGTGTCGCCGGTCATGAACTGCGCACCCCCTTGACGAGTGTCAAGGGAAACCTGCAACTGATGCAGCGCGGCCTGCAGCGGTTGCTCGCGGCACAGGAGCCGTGTGATGCCAAGGCGAAAAGCACGCTGGAGCATCTGGCACGGTGGAACGAACGTGCCCTGCGTCAGGCCGACGTGGAGAGCCGGCTGGTCAACGACCTGTTGGAC
>JAFMRP010001540.1 GCA_017354095.1 Ktedonobacteraceae bacterium | reverse complement strand
GCACCCATGCTGCGTGAGCAAACGCGCCAGGTGGTCGTTCAACCCGTCCGATTCATCCGCGAAGAGATGTCCTGCCCGGTACAGAGCGCGTTGGAGTATTTCCTCGAAGAACCGCTTGAACGCCGGGCTGTTAGTAACATGCACAATCTCCCCATCGGTAATCCTGATAACGCCCCCTGGACGGGTCACGCGCAGCAGTTCGCTGAGCATCTTGGGCCAGTCCCACGTACGCATAAAACTGACCCCGAAACGCAGGTTCACCAGGTCGAAGAACCGGTCGGGAAATTCGAGGATGCGCAGGGCATCCATAACATGAAACTCCACCCGGTCACTTACCTGTTGAGCCACAGCTTGCTCGCGGGCATACGCGATCATCCGCTGGCTAATGTCGATCCCCACCACCGACATCGCCAGATACGTCCGAGCCGCCTCAATCGCCCATCCACCTGTCCCACACGCTACGTCCAGCACGCGCCGGAAAACCGTAGGATCAGGCTGTTCGGGAAGGACTCCCCCCATCCCTTTGGTAACCATCTGATCCTGAATGGTTAAGCGTTGGAACTCTTTCTGGTTCTCGCGATCCTGAACCACATACGTGCTGGGATGCTCCTGCTGCTGAGTTTTCCCCAGAATGTCGCGACTTTGCCCTTTGCCTGTTTCGTCTTTCATGTTTGCACTCTCTGCTCTAGCCTGCCATTATATGGATAAACACCACTTACTCTCATTATACAAGAGCAAATACAGCGTGTCGAGCATTTCTAGCCAGAGTGCAGAAAAACATCCTATTTATTCCTTCAAGCCGCCGGCCAATCCTTGCACAATCTGGCGCTGGAAGAAGGCAAACACAATCACGGCAGGCAGGCCACCAAGAACCGCCGATGCCATAATCTGCGCGTAGCGGATGCCAAAGGAAGACTGGACGGTAGCCAGGCCAACCGGGATGGTCATCATATCCGTTCCCGTAACAACCACAAAAGGCCAGATGAAGTTATTCCACGACCCCACAAAGGCGAAGATCGCCACCGTGGCAATGATCGGCTTCGACAACGGCATCCAGATGCGCCAGTAGATGCGCCAGCGGCTGCAGCCATCGACCCGCGCCGCCTCTTCATATTCAAAGGGGATACCGTCGAAGTATTGCTTAAAGATGAACATGGCGAAAGGCGATGCAATCTGCGGCAGAATGATCCCCCAGTACGTGTTCACCATCTTGAACGACTGCATAATCGAGAAGAGCGGCACGAGCAGCACCTGTCCGGGCACCATCAAGCCTGCCAGGATGATCCAGAAGAGCACATGACGCCCCGTGAAGCGCACGCGCGAGAAGGCGAACGCGGCAGTGCTGGCAAGCAGCACACTGACCGTTGAAATGATCACCGACGTGAAAATGCTGTTGAAGTACCAGCGCGGCAGGTCGCCCGCCTGCATCACCTTCGCGTAGGCGTCAGCGGTAAACGCCGATGCCAGCCAGCTCAAAGGGATGGTCGTCGTCTCGCCCTCAGGCTTGAATGATGTGTCAATCACCCATAAAAGCGGTATCAGCCAGAGCGCCGCCAGCAGAAGCAGGATAATAAAGGCCGTACTGTTAGAGAACCGGCGCTTTAATACTGCCGTGTTTGTACGCCCTCTAACGATCTCCATCTGTTGCGCTTTTTCCGCTGTCTGGACTGCCATTATGCATTCCTCCTCTGCCGCTGTAAGAGCGTGAACTGTATAATCGTCACAATCAGTATGAGGACAAACAGCACATAGGAACCAGCCGATGCATACCCCATACGGAAGGACG
>JAFMRP010001539.1 GCA_017354095.1 Ktedonobacteraceae bacterium | reverse complement strand
GGGGGCTGGTGGCGATGGGTCGGCGATCATTTCCAAGCTCGGTTCTGTCGTCCCTCCGTCTGTCGTATCGTATTATATTGTGACTGCGCCCGTCGTAACTGCTGCTGTCGTACCTGCACACGTCGCGCCTCCAGCATTCGTGCCCGCTCTTGTTGTAACCGCTCCCTTTGCTGGGCCTGTCCCGTTTTGCTTGCCAGCGCCTGACGTGAATTTGCCTGGCGATTGAGTAAATGCGCCTGACGCTGTTGCTCCTGGTTTAATTGCTTCTGGCGTAATTGCACCATGCGCTGCGATTGCTTCCATTGCAGTTGCCCCTGGCGATGCGCCGGTAACGGGTCGGACTTGGCTGCGGCATGCGCATCTGCGGCGAGTATCAAAATGAGCAGAAGGCATAAGCTTGCGCAATAGCCACTGCCAGTGCGTAGTAACTTCAAACCATATGACTCAGGTCTATTTGCTGACATCGAAACCATCCTTTCGTTACAATGTAAACTTTCGACAACCATCATATTGTTTCCTCGACTGGAGAAAACGCATATAGTTGAAAAATTGTTCATGAATTAATAAAACCTAGAGAATCAGGAGATAAAGTTATGGAAAATTGAAAATGAACTGTGGCAGCGAGGAAGAGATTAACTACTACGAAGAACGAACACAATTCAAACTTGATCGATACATAATAGATGAGGAGGATTATATGAATCCCATTTGCACACAAACGCCTCGTATCAACTCTCACTTCCATTCGACGATATGCCGCGCCGCACTCGCCTGTGTTTTCCTTGCCTTGCTGCCGCAGTGGCTATACGGCAACCATCTCACATCGCACGAAGTGCCTGCCGGTCTGGAGGTACCGGCGGGGAACAGGCAGTTCCTGGTGGGACATGCTACCGGCACCCAGAATTACATTTGCCTTCCTTCCGGCTCAGGCTTTGCCTGGACCTTTTTCGGGCCGCAGGCCACCCTGCTCAACGAAAATGAACGGCAAATTATCACCCATTTTCTTAGTTCCAACCCCAATGAAGGCGGGACGGCTCGCGCCACGTGGCAACACTCCCATGACACGAGCAAGGTTTGGGCAATGGCAATTGCTTCCTCCTCTGACCCGAGTTTCGTTGAGCCTGGTGCAATTCCCTGGCTGCTGTTACAGGTGGTGGGAGCGCAGCCCGGGCCCACTGGTGGCCATATGCTAACTGAGGCTACCTATATTCAGCGGGTGCATACCTCGGGAGGCATAGCGCCAACAAGCGGTTGCAGCCAGGCCTCAGACGTAGGCAAGAATGCCCTGGTACCTTATACGAGCAACTACATTTTCTACAAAGCCCTCAGGCCTGAATAGGCCGGGTGAGAAAGGCGTCAGAGACCGTTTCGACTTCATCACTTTGGCGCGTAATACCCGTTGCGCGCCCGCGTCGTGTAACCAGGTTTCTTGATCCTCACCGCGAGTTTTCTATAGCTGCCGTCTCGCTTGTCGTTGGTCGAATAGAACCCCAGTGTATATTGTGTTCGGAGTTCTTCGGCCAGATCATAGAAGGCCAGATCGAGTTCTTTGAGCGATCGTTCGTCGATCTCTTTTCCCTGAGTTCCCGGAGTGGCTATCGGTCGATAGAGGAGCCCACCCGTTTCTGAAGTCAGTGTTTCAAGTGCGCGTTCCCCAGCCAGATCCCGCAAGTTTTCCGAAATATTACGATTGCCGGTAAAGACGGCGTAGATCATGATGTCCGAGCGCTGTGCATTACCCAGCGCATCAAGCAGAGTCAGATGGCTGGTCGTATCGCCGCCGTCAG
>JAFMRP010001538.1 GCA_017354095.1 Ktedonobacteraceae bacterium | reverse complement strand
TTCCAGTTCTTGTTTGAGGCGGCGCAGCTCCTCGACCGGCTCACGCTCCTGTTCGAGTGCGAGGCGCATGGTGTGCAGCTGCTCGTTAAGATTGGCGATCTCACGCTCAACTTTCTCGCGCCGCTCCTGGCTGGCCGGATCAGTCTCCTTCTTCAACGCCTGGTGCTCAACCTGCAGCTGGCGCACGCGGCGCTCCAGAGCGTCAAGTTCGCTTGGCGTGCTGTCCAGTTCGACGCGGCGCAGGCTGGCTGCTTCGTCTACCAGGTCGATTGCCTTGTCCGGCAGAAAGCGGTCGGTAATATAGCGATTGGAGAGGACCGCCGCCGCGACCAGGGCGCTATCTAGAATGCGTACGCCGTGATGAACCTCGTAGCGCTGCTTGAGGCCGCGCAGAATGCTGATGGTATCCTCCACCGTGGGCTGTTCCACCATAATGGGCTGGAATCGGCGTTCCAGGGCAGCGTCCTTCTCGATATGTTTGCGATACTCATCAAGCGTTGTGGCGCCGATACAATGCAGCTCGCCGCGTGCCAGCATCGGTTTGAGCATATTGGAGGCATCCATGGCGCCCTCGGCAGCGCCCGCCCCTACCAGGGTATGTAATTCATCAATAAAGAGAATAATACCCCCTTCGGAACTGGTTACTTCTTTCAGAACGGCCTTCAGACGCTCCTCAAACTCGCCTCTAAATTTTGCGCCCGCCACCAGCGCTCCCAGGTCCAGCGTGACGACCTGCTTATCCTGCAAAGTCTTGGGCACGTCGCCACGCACAATACGCTGCGCCAAACCTTCGACGATGGCGGTCTTGCCCACACCCGGCTCGCCGATCAGCACGGGATTGTTCTTCGTGCGGCGACTGAGCACCTGGATGACGCGCCGCACCTCTTCATCGCGCCCGATCACCGGGTCGAGCTTGCCCTGGCGCGCCAGTTCGGTCAGGTTGCGCCCGTAACGCTCTAGTGCCTGGTATTTGCCCTCAGGGTTGGCATCGGTCACGCGCTGCGCGCCGCGAATGCTGGTCAGAGCCTTCATGGCCTGTTCGCGCGTCAGGCCCTCCGCGAGCAAGATGCGCTGCGCCTCGCTCTCGCGGTTGAGAATGGCCAGGAGCAGATGTTCGACGCTCAGGTACTCATCCTTGAAGTTATTCATCTCGTTCCACGCATCTTCCAACACACGACGCAAATTGCGCGAGATGCTGGGCTCGTTGTCGCCACCGTGGAGGCGCGGCAGACGCTCGATAGCGGTCTGCAACTTGCGCTGTACCGCCGCGGGATCGCCACCAGCCCGCTGAATAATCTGGTCTACAACTCCTCCCTCCTGCTGTACCAGGGCGGAAAGCAGGTGTTCAACTTCGATCTGGCTGTTGTTATGCAGGCGTGCCAGCTGCGAGGCATCACGAATGGCTTCGCGTGCTTTATCCGTAAAACGCTCTATTTCCATGGCTGAGCTCCCTCACTCCTGTTTTGGGTTTATTATCAATCATACTATACCACAGTGAATCGCCCATTGCAAAATATTTGAGCCGCTTCATATCAAACTTTCTGACCTGCTGATGTCAACCATTTTTTGTGCAGTAGGAGGTGCAGGAGGGCGCCAGCCCTCCTGCATCTTTTTCTCCCCGCGGAGACGGGCTTGTCTTTCACGTATCGACACGCTATAGTAGGGCAGAAGAGTTTCCGCAATAAGGCCATTGCATGAGAAATAACTAGTGGACTGACCGCCTTCATATGAGGAGTGTCAGAGCGGGAGGTGCAGGAGGGCCGCAGGTCCTCCTGCCGGGGTGCGGGG
>JAFMRP010001537.1 GCA_017354095.1 Ktedonobacteraceae bacterium | reverse complement strand
AACTTACAGCAGCCATTCTCACCGCCAGCTCGGTCTAAGGCAACGCGCCAGGCTATCGCGAAAGCAGGCCGCGCTCAATACCCACAGCCACTGCCGAGGCACGTGAATCAACACCAAGCTTGGCATAAATACTCGTGAGATGTGTTCCAACGGTGCGTAAACTGATGCCGAGCCGGAACGCAATCTCTTTGCTTCGCTCACCACGCGCTACGGCCTGTAACACTTCACGCTCACGCTCAGTCAATTCATCTGCTTGAGATCCCGAGCGTGTTGGATGAGGCGCATCGGCGGTCCTGGCCAGAATGCGCGCCATGATCGCTGGCTGCAGCAGCATATCACCCCGCGCAGCCGCGCGAATAGCATGAAACAATGTCTCGCTGTCCGTATCCTTCAGCAGATAGCCGCATGCCCCTGCCTGCAATCCCCGCAGCATCAAATCGTCTTCGTTATAGGTTGTCAGGATGACGACGGCAATGTGCGGCCAGCGCTCCCGTATCTGCGTGATCGCCTCCAACCCATCCATACCAGGCATCCGCAGATCCATCAGCACGACGTCCGGCTGGAGCTCTTCTATTACATGCAGAGCCGATGCCCCATCCGCCGCATCACCAAGCAAGGTAAAACCTTCGCCAACGATTTCCAGCATCATCCGCAACCCCTCTCGCACCACGAGATGGTCATCCACCACGACGACACGAATATCATCCTGCTTTTCGTTCATCTTCGTCCTCGCTCTCCCAGGGCAGACAGAGACGTATGGCCGTTCCCTTGCCTGGCTCGCTGCTTATCAACAATTGGCCGTTCATGAGACGCGCCCGTTCACGCAATCCCAGCAGCCCGTAGTGACCGGTCATGCGCTTCGCAGGCTCAAAGCCGATCCCATTATCTCCTATCTCAAGAATCATCGTTGCATTCTCGGTGTAGGCCCGTATCCACGCCTCTCCTGCCTGGGCATGGCGTGCAATGTTCGTCAGCCCCTCACTGACCACACGCAACAGATGTTCATAATATCTACCCGGCAGCCCTGTTTGCAAACTACAGGAACAGGCCAGACCGGTCGCAAGCATGAAATGTTCCACTTCTTCCTCAATGGCAACGTGAATATCGTGCGTTGTGGACTTCTTTGTTCGCAGATCAGTGATCACGGCCCGCGCATTGGTGATCATGGCCCTTGCACGCGTCATCGCCAGCTGGACAATCGTTCGCGCCTGCTCGCAGCGCTGCCTGATCAACAGCGAGTTAATGGTCTCCAGTTGCATCGTCAGGCCAACCAGCCCCTGAGCCAGCGTGTCGTGCAGTTCGCGGGCCATGCGCTGTCTCTCCGTGGTCAATGTCAGATCCTGGATGCGCGCCGCATAGTCTTCAAGCTGAACATGCGCCGTCTCCAACTCGCGCAACAGTTTCTGATCTCTCTGATGGGCCCTGGTTTGTTGGATATAGAGCATGACGCTGGCACAGACGAACGGAACGAGGGCGGAACTTTCCGTGAGAATCCCTATCAGTTTGGGGAGCCCCTGCTGCGGAAGAGTAAGCAGGATGAATCCTTGAATTGCAAGGTAAAAAAGCAGACATCCCGCTACGGCCACAATAATCAGCGATATCCGTTTGAACAGAATAATCGCCTCAATAGCCAGCATGAGACACAATCCCAGAAGGACATCACCAGATCCCTTCCCCCCATCGGTCATGAGATAAATAAGCCAGATACACGTGATCTGGAGCGGGAAATAGAACCACAGATAGCGCTGCTTGATATTCCTCAACAGAGCGAACCAGTGCAGACCACTA
>JAFMRP010000402.1 GCA_017354095.1 Ktedonobacteraceae bacterium | reverse complement strand
GCTTTGTGCAACGCCAGAACGATCTAGGTTTTGCAGATATATCCTTCCTGGATCGCAAGACAGTCAGGAGCCTCGTGCCTACACTGGGTGAGCATATCGTGGCAGGCAGCTTCAGCCCCACTTCTGGTCATGCTGATCCACGACGCACCACACGCGCTTTTGCTGCTGCAGCGCAACGGCAGGGAGCCATCTACTGGGCTGGCATCGAATGCCTCGCCCTGTGCCAAACCGATGACCGTGTGGTAGGAGCCCTGACCAAGCGTGGTATCATTCAGGCAGAGCAAACCGTGCTCGCGGCTGGTGCCTGGAGCCGCGAACTGGCTCATTCCATCGGCATCCAATTACCGCTGCGCATACACGCCCTCCAAGTTCTTCTCTCTACTCCTGCTGCCCCATCGATGCTCCAGCCTGTGTTAAGTACCGTGAGGGGAACGCTTTCGTTGAAGCAACAACCAGATGGCGCGTTTGTGCTGGGCGGTGGCTGGTTAGCTGATCCAACTCCGGATAGCCACGCCTACACCTTACGTCCAGAGAGC
Source organism: Ktedonobacteraceae bacterium (assembly GCA_017354095.1). Classification (GTDB taxonomy): domain Bacteria; phylum Chloroflexota; class Ktedonobacteria; order Ktedonobacterales; family Ktedonobacteraceae; genus Bu33. The sequence continues at coordinate 4,968 of JAFMRP010000402.1, read as the reverse complement.
CAGCAAGGAAACTGGACTCTGGCCTGTGAGGTGTTCCCGCCGTTGGACAAGCTCCAGCAGGCTAGCGCCTGGGCTGGCCTTCAGGCTTCTACTCCTGATGACCTCCCTTTCATTGGAAGCTTTTCTGGGCTTTCAGGGCTGGCACTTGCCCTCGGCTCCTGGTACGGTTTTGCCCTGGCCCCGGCCATTGGCGACGTTGTTGCCGCTCACCTGGCTGGTCGGCCCACACCCGAACTGGTCCAACTCGCTCCTGATCGCATCACCCATTTCGCTCCCGCTCAGATGGTATCCTTCCTGAGCGCCCCCCTGCTAATGGGGTGGACTAAGATTTCCATGCTTTGTTCCGGGGTATGACAACAGCCGAAAAATCTGCATATATTAACAGTATGGTGCATCTTCAATTCTCACAAGCACTGGATAGCGGTGACACCTGGCAGGAGAGAGTTTCACTGAGCGCGAACCCGAGAAAAGTGGTGCAATCGGAATGCCTGCTCTTCGCTCCCCAGGTAATCTGCCAGAATTGACCACGCCAGGTCAGCTGGGCCAGAGCCAGAGTAGCCCCACTCGAAGGTGGTAGCGTGGCTTCCGACGTGGCATAGAGGCCAGTCATTCACCGTGACATGCGTGTCACGTGTTCGCCGATCCCGCCAACCTCGATAGATTTTCTGATGCTGGGCCATCATGATGCCCCTTCTTTCTACTCGCCATTCTCAGTAGCGATGTTGTATGCTTCTTTCCTCATATTCATATCTGCCACGTGAGTAGGGAGGCTGCAGTGACAGGCAGCCTGTCAGTTCCAAATAGAGACTGGGCGCTTGGCCAGCGTTGTCGTCGACCGAGCGTCTGGATACTTGTGTGGGGTAGCACTTGTGTGGGCCGTCTTCAGGCCCCCTCATCAAAAGGGGTCAGTGGCGAGTGAGGCTCGCGAGGGATTTTTCCCTCTTGGGCAGCAATGGAAGCAGACACGTGGTAATATGGATGAAATGATGAAATGAGAAGAACTCGCTCCGCTCGCGAAAGAGAGGCACGACATGGCAGAGGAAACACACATCCCGTTTGACTCACTGGGGAATGAGGAGATCCGGTTCGTGCTCATCAAAACTACCTGGACGAATCCCGATCAAGAAGCAAAGCTGCACTTCCAGATCATTGCAGCGGAGCGCACGACGGACCTTGCTGAACTCTGTTAAAGACGGCGTATACTCGGCTCATGAAACTTTTTGGTGAAGGTCTGGCAAGGTAGCTGAAATCTGCTGCACTTCTTTCATCAAAATTGAGGAGAAGTCGCAAGGGAATGCCAACAACCCCCTTCCTGCCCTTACCTGAGGATCTGGAAATCATTGGTGTCCGTGAGGCCGGAAATCAAGTGGAAATCCAGGTTCTCTCACACCGCTCCCGGTGTCTTTGTCCAGGGTGCTCTCTGCCTTCACAGGCTATCCATAGCTATTACCGGAGACATCCGATGGAACTGCCTTGCACAGGGCGGCGGGTGAGGATCGTCTTATCCGTGAAAAAATTCTTTTGCCACAATCCCGACTGCCCGCGAAAAGTCTTTACAGAACGCATTCCGGAACTGATAGAACCCTCGTCCCGGCTGACGACGCGATTGCGCGCGCTCATTCAGGCGATGGGGGTCGCCTTCAACGCCAATGGCGGAACGCGTTTAGCAGAGCAAATGGGAGTCCAGGTCTCCAGAAGGACGGTGCTCTTTTCCCTTCACCTTCTCCCTGTCCCGCCTGTCGGACAGATCAAACGGGTCGGAATTGATGATTTTGCCTGGAAGCGTGGAGTTCGGTATGGAACCGTTCTTATTGACTTAGATTCCCATCGCATTATCGATATCCTTGCTGATCGAGAAACAGAAAGCATCAAACAATGGCTCCAGTTCCATCCAGAAATCGAAATGATCAGCAGGGACCGTGGTGGGGTCTATGCCGATGGGGCCGCACAAGGAGCTCCACAAGCAATTCAGTGTGCCGATCGATGGCATCTGTGTAAAAATCTTGGAGATGCTGTAGAAAGCTATCTGAAACACCACCCTCTCGCCATTCCAGCCTCCACACCAGCTCTGGAAACAAAGGAGACAGTGACATCTGCCTCTACCTATGAACAAAGGAGACAACAACGTCGTGCTCAAGTAACCTTTGAGAGAAAGCAGGCAATCGTCGAAAAAGTCCGTGAAATGCACCGACAGGGAATAAGTGGGCATGGGATCGCAGCAGAGTTACATCTGGCTCGCGGCACGGTTCGCAAATATCTTCAGACTGAAGGTCCAATCCGTCAGACCCCACGGACCCGCCAGCCGAGCCTGCTTGACCCCCATTATGACTATCTGTGTCAACGATGGAATGAGGACACTCCCACGGCCCTTCAGCTTTTTGGAGAATTACAGCAACGAGGCTTTCAAGGAAAGCTATCGATCGTCAAGGATGCGCGTTACCCGCCTTCGTCGAGGACTCCCCGGCATGAAACACCCACCAAAATCACTGACCACCAAGAGAGTTCCCCCAATGCTTTCTCCAAGAGAGTTGCGCTGGATCCTCGCGAAAAAAGAGGAGAAGCTTACCCCTGAAGAAAAGCAAAGCCTGGTGAAGCTCTTAGAGCATTCGCGAGAGATTGGTCATCTCTATCGCCTCCTTCAATCGTTTCTTCACATGCTCCGCGAGCGGAAACCTGAGCTTCTGAACGGATGGATGAAAGAAGCACGGGATAGCGCTATTCAAGAACTCGTCAGTTTTGTGAATGGGATTGAACGAGATTATGAAGCAGTTCGAGCAGGGTTAACGTATGCTTGGAATCACGATTACGTTGCATAATGCACCTCGTCTCTAAGATCATAAACATTGCAAGCCAGTCATCAGTTGTTACTCCTCATCAGGAGGAAAAAAAAGACACGATCCTCGCCCATTGTACCGCACCCCAGCAATGCGTCCCTGATGGTATCTTCGCCAAATAACTTGAGCGGAAACCCCATAACGACTCGCCAGTTCCTTTGCGGTTAGCATCCCTTGCGCACGCAATCGAGCATACCGATCTGGAATGCCGTGATGCCGGCGTAGTTGATAGACATGGATGGTCTCAAAAAGGTGTCCATCGAAGGTACGATAGCCTCGCTGATTTAACTGCTCAGCGACTTCTGCATCGGTGTACTTCTTAAGGAGGCGATCCATTTCGGCCAGGGTCTCGGGGGCAGTTAAGCGGGATTGGGCAAAAGGAGGAGGCAGAGGCACCGCGATGGTTTGAGTTGCCCCTCCCTTGAAGCGAATATGGGCGACAATCCGATCCGTTTTGTGGACCGTCACATCTTCAATCACCAGGCGCACTGCACGCTTGCGTTGGCGCACGGTGGTCTTGGGGTTCTCCCAAAATTGGCGGAAACGTGCTGGGACCTCCTCTATCTCAGCGCGTTCTTCTGTGCTTACTTGATATTGATCGTCACGTTTGTATTGTTCTTCAATTGCTCGGGCTTCTTCCAACTCACGCAGTTTTGTGTTCCATTCGGCTTCTAGCACCGTCGCTACCAGGCGGTTGTCGGGATCAACCTTGAGATAGCGTCGTTGGGCCAGGTCAGCTTCGTATTGTGCACGTTCTACTTGCAGATGGCGCAAGCGCTGCGCTTCTTCTACACGCAGAAGTAACTCGTCCTGAACGGCAAGCGTGAGTGCTAACGCTTCTGGAGTGACGTGCTCAAGTAAAAGCGTTCCAATTGCTTGATCGAGATTGGAACCAGGAATACGTTGGCAAGGTGGCTCTCCCTGCTCAATACTTTTGTGCTGGCAGAGATAATCAGGCACGATGCGCTGACCTCCTCGCTGGTGGTAACGCACAGTCATACGCTCTCCGCACTTGCCACACAGGATGAGCCCTTGCAAGAGCGCAGGCCCTTCGCGTGGTGGAGAGAAGCGCTCGGGAGCATAGGCTTGACTATTCATGGCCAGTTGTGCCTCATTTCTCTCAAACCCCTCCCAGGTAATGTACCCCACGTGTGCATTCTTCACAAGGGTATCCCATTCCGGCCGTGGCAGTTCCTGAATGTGAATCTTGCCATCCGTTGATTTTGTTGTGCGGGTGCGCCCAAAGACGTATGCTCCCGCATAAGCTGGCTGATGCAGAACTCGCAGCACATCGTGATGCTGGATCGCTCCCCAGGCGAGTTCTCCTTGATGGGGCCCACGGCGGATTCGTCGTGGAAAGAGCAGGTGCTGCTGATGGAAGTGGCGCACGGTCGCAAAGGCTGAACCCGTGTGCTGGAAGCTGAGAAAGATCTCCCGGATGGCAGCTTGTACTTGCAGATCAGGATCAAGCACGACCAAGTTGGCTTCGGTGTAACACAACCCAACGGGTAAGGCCAGTTTGAGGGCTCCACGCCTGGCTTTATTCAGGATGCCTCCTTGCAGGCGAGCGCGCATCACAAAAAGCTCTGCCTCTGACATAGCTCCCTTCAACCCGAGCAAAAGCCTGTCGTTGAAAGTGGAAGGGTCATAGAGCCCCTCCTCGTCCAGAATCAAGGTCTGAGTCAGCGCGCAAATTTCCAGAAGCTGATGCCAATCGCTGGAGTTACGAGCGAGTCGCGAAACTTCTAGCCCTAAGACCAGTCCAACCTGTCCAAGCCCCACAGAAGCCACCAGGCGTTGGAAGCCGAGGCGGTCAGCCGTGGAGGCGGCTGAATGCCCCAGATCCTGGTCAATCACCAAGATACTTTCTTCGGCCCACCCTAACGCTAGGGCTCGTTCACGCAAGGCATACTGACGAGCAGTACTCTCCGTGTTTTCAAACACCTGTTGGAGCGTGCTTTGACGGACATACAGACATGCCAGACGCTTGAGGTGATGGGCGGCCACCTGATGAACCATATCAGCGATCCTCCTGAAGATGAGTTGGCTTCTGCCGAAGGAACTGCACCAGTTGTTGCAGGTCCCTCCAACGTAGCACAGCGTTGCCATCGGCAACAACCAGGAAAGGATCGGG
>JAFMRP010001536.1 GCA_017354095.1 Ktedonobacteraceae bacterium | reverse complement strand
ACATGCTCAAACAGGCCATCGTCGCCGCTGTCGATGAGAAAGAAGCAGCGGAGATGGTCAAGAGCTTTGCACCTGCACGATATCTGACCGAACATCTGCACGAGGTTCCTGTCTTTGTTATTCCCTGCATCGAGGGTCGAGCCACCAATCTGTCCGCTATTGAACAAGCTGGCCTCTGGGGAGGAATCTGGCCTGCGACCTGGAGCTTTATGCTGGCAGCGCGGTCGCGTGGCCTGGGAACTGTTCTCACTACCCTCCATCTCGCCTTCGAACGCGAAGCCGCAGGCATATTGGGCATCCCTTATGAACAGGTCATGCAGGTAGGGCTCATACCCGTTGCTTATACTCTGGGAACCGCATTCAAACCGGCGGCGCGCAAGCCATTGGATACGGTGGTGCATTGGGAGCGTTGGGCCCCAATGTTGTAAAAGGACATCCTTTCACTTGACAGCGTAGGGTAAGCTGATCTCAAACGAGGTTCATCCCCGCGCGATGGAGATCAGCTTATGATGCCTGCTCTCGGAAACTCAGAGGCACCAGTGCCTCCACCAGCATATCATCGTGCGCAAGCCCGGCTCGGCCCAGCCTTACACATCGATGCCCTGACCCTTGTCAAGACGTTGCATCTCCTCACTCTGTGCTGCCTGGCTGTACGCCTGGCCCATCATCGTTGCCCTCCTCCTTTGCCTGCAGGCCCTGGGGGAGCGCCTCGGACGTACCGTGAAGAGTCCCTGCTCCTCATCGCGCTTTTGCGTACCTTGTGGCGGCTCTCGTATCAGGATATGCGCGACTGGCTACGTGACTGGCCTGAGCTGGCCCTGGCATGTGGGTTACCGTTGGACAAAGATGGTCATCCTCGCATTCCTTGCCCCTCTCAGCAATGGAAGCGAGGCCATTGCGCAGGAGCACCATTACCAGAAGCGCTTTTTATTCTCACCGTTCTCACCGCTCTCCGCCGTCGGCTCATAAGCGCTCGTGATCTCATTATCGATAGTGTTCCCATTCTCGCCTGGCGCCGTGCTGATCCTAATGCCGCTTTTGGTCATGCTCCCGCACAACATCCCCGCCTACTCTTGCGTGGCTATCGTGTTCATACATTGATCTGCCGTGGCTCTGGTTTGCCACTCTTTTTTCTTCTGTCTCCTGCCAACGTCCATGATGCCCCCTTTGCGCAGCCACTGCTAGCATGGGCAGTGCATCTGTATCGCATCAATCCACGCATCATTCGTTTAGATGCTGCTTATTGGGGCCTGCGCCTCATTACCTGGATTCATGGAGTTCTCGGTGCCGTCGCAGTTATCCCTTGGAATGAGGGCATTTCTTAACTCATAAGCCCTCCCACACATGAGCTAAAACACGCTTGGGTGAGCGGACGAGATCGGGACGGCCTGCTTGTTGAGCAGCTAAAGCAACGATGATGGTGGCTGTGTAGGTCAGAGCAACTTGCCGAGCAATGGCGGACCAGCCTGAGAGGGGAGGCCGTTGCAGGTGGAAGAAGAGAAACACCCGACCAAAAAACGTTCGATGCTACTGCGCTTGCCTAACTCCTCTTTGGTCCAAGTGGGAGGCAAACAGGAACGGTTTTTCTGGCGTTTGGGATTCCAAGGCAGCGTTTCGCAACCTTTTTTTTAATTCTGATACAAAGCCATCTCGATGCAGTCGTATCCAATTCTGCCACTGTTTCACCTGCACCTGAGCCGTTTGTAATCTTTGAGAGGGCAAGCCTTTTTGGGTGAACACATTGTCAGCAATAGGCTCTAGCTCTACAAGTTTAATGACAGGTGGAAGTGATC
>JAFMRP010001535.1 GCA_017354095.1 Ktedonobacteraceae bacterium | reverse complement strand
CCGCAGAGCCCCAACCATTACGACCCTACCCTTCCTGGTAATGACAATATCGTCACAGATAAAACTCACAGGCAACTGGCGCTGGATCGCCAGCAATATGTGCTGCGCCAGATGATGAAAAATCATATCTCCGTAGAGGGGTTGGGACCAATTACCGATGAGATCGCGGCCAAAGTTGGTGACCTCACCGCCAAAATGGTTTTTAAACCCTCTGGCCACGGCAAGCGCGCTCCCCACTTCGTCGACTGGGTGATCGGCCAGATAGCAACCACGCTTGGCGGTGGCGACTACGGCGCAGGCCTGGATGCTTTCCTGACCGGTGGCTTCCAGATCAGGACTACCGTTGATGTAAGGCTACAAGACTATGTCGATCGTGCTGTTACACGCCACCTGACGCAGCAGGAATACCAGCAGTATCTGCCTAGCTTCCCATATGGCCCGCTGAATACAAAGCATAATGTGAATGATGCGGCCGTGGTGGTGATGAACTCGCATACAGGCGAAATTCTGGCCATGTCTGGAAGCTCTGACTATAATTCCAACGACCCTAAAATTGATGGTAACAATAACGTTGCCACGCAAGGCATTGGCCGTCAGCCTGGCTCGTCCTTTAAACCGATTGTCTATGCCACAACCTTCGAGATGGGCTGGTCTCCCAGCACGGTGTTGCCAGATACCAAAACCGCTTTCCCCAATGGTATGCCCGCTGGTACCATCTCCGATACAAAACACGGCATCTATATGCCTCACGATTATGGTGGAGATAATGTCTATGGCGGCGGCAACGATACTATCCGTCTCGCTACCGCTAATTCGCGCAATGTGCCCGCCGTCAAAGCAATGGTCTACGCTGGCCTCGATAATGTGCATAATATGGCGCTTCGCCTGGGCATTACTGGCCTGGACAACGTCGTGAGATATAGAAATGCCCTGGATAAAACGAACAAAAACTTTGATCAGTTCTACGGTTCTGGTAGCTCGATCGCGCTGGGTACAGCGGAGGTGCCACTTATCCAGATGGTTGGAGCCTATCAGACCTTTGCCAATGCTGGCATGCGCATCCCACCTCAGGGTGTTCTCGATATCTGGGATAACTATGGTCGTAGCCTCTATCACTACGATACCAAGCATCCACCAACTATTCGTGCTATCTCACCGCAGGTGGCCTACATGGTCACATCCATTTTGATGGATGAGCCATCTCGCCGCGCTGAATTTGGTGACTTGCATACACTCTCGTTTGCCAACATCGATAGCACTTGTATCACAGTTCGCGAATGTAATCATCAAGTGGCGGCCAAAACCGGTACGACCGATGGCTTTAAAGATAACCTGGCCATCGGCTATACCCCGAATATCGTCGTGGGGGTCTGGGTCGGCAATGCGAATGGCAAAGAGATGCTCGATACCATCGGTATCACAGGCGCGGCTCCCATCTGGCGCAGCGTCATCGAGCGTGCTGCTGGCTACTGCCCGGCAAATACTATCCCCGATGATAACATCGCTTGTGGCAGTTTTAATCTGGGTCTGGGCAGTCCCACCGTGTTCCCTAAGCCCGATGGGCTGACACAGGTCTGCACTTCATCGAAAGATGGTTTGCAGGGTAGCGGCAACTGTGACTACATGCTGTCCAGCCAGGTGCCACAGCAGAGCGGCATCACACAGCCTACCAATACCAATGACGGCGGCAATAACAACGGCGGTGGTGGCAAGCACCATGGCGGTGGCGGCGGCAACTGACCACCTCCCTCTTTTGCCCTGAATGCCTGCTTTCTCAGGCGAAAAGCCGGAGCAC
>JAFMRP010001534.1 GCA_017354095.1 Ktedonobacteraceae bacterium | reverse complement strand
ATTCATGGCTCATAGATGCCGCGCACGCCATCGTCCACCATCCGGGTCAGTCGTGCCTGCACCAGCACGCTGCGCCAGTCGCGGCTTTCTTCCGGCAGATTCTCGATCTCAACGCGTATATAATTGTCGGTCAGGCCTTCCCAGTAGCCATGCTTTTGTTGTTCGATCAGCACGCCAGCCGTCTGGCCCAGAAACTGCTCGCGGAAGCTGCGGCTATGCTCTTCATTCAGCTCAAGCAAGCGCTGGCTGCGCGTCTTCTTCACTTCGTCCTTGATCTGGTTGCGCATCCTGGCTGCTGCCGTACCCTGGCGCGGCGAGAAGCGGAAAACGTGCATCTTGGCGAACTCAAGCTCTTTAGCCATCTGGTACGTCAGCTCGAAATCTTCCTCGGTCTCACCGGGGAAGCCGGTGATAATATCCGTGCTGATGGCCACACCAGGAATGAGCCGTTTGGCCGTAGTGATAATGGTGTGGTAGCGCTCGCTATTATAGCGGCGAGCCATCTTGCGTAGCACGGCATCCGAGCCGCTCTGCATCGGCAGGTGGAAGTGGCGGCACATGCGCGGATCTTGCCAGAGCTCTAGCCATTCCAGGCGGAAATCCTCCGGCTCCAGCGAGGAGACGCGGATACGTGGTATCTCCGTTTCGCGCAGCAGTGCCGCGATCAGATCGCCCAGGTCGCGCTTTTCGTCCCCTTCGGGATGATAGTCGCCCAGGTGGATGCCCGTCAGCACAATCTCCTGGTAGCCAGCGTGTACCTTGCGGCGTACATGCTCAACAACCGATGCGATCCCGCGGCTGCGCGACTTGCCTCGTACATAGGGAACAATGCAGTACGTGCAGCGGTTATCGCAGCCGTCCTGCACCTTCATCTGCACACGGGTGCGCGAGAAGATGTTCTGCCCGGGGGTAGGAACTGTGGGAGCAAAAGGCGAGAGCCGTGCCGGATTTTCTGGTTGAGGCTCCTCATCGGCAGGGAAGAACGCCAGCGCACCATCGCTGCCGATATGCTGCGTATCGAGCGGCAGCACGGGCAGCGCTCGTGCGCGTCCGGCGGTGGCGCTCTCCTGTTCGGCGCTCTCTAGCTGAGAGGCATCTGTCTCCCGAGCTTGTAAACGCTGCTCAATGCTCGCGACCAGCGTATCCTTGCCGTGATTGCCCACTACCAGGTCAACGCCAGGCAAGGCTGCCACCGCCTGCGGATTGAGCTCAGCATAGCAGCCAGTAACGACGAGCAGCGCATCGGGATGACGGCGCTGCGCCTGCGAAATCATCTGGCGCGAACTGCGATCTCCCAGGTGCGTAACGGTGCAGGTATTGACGATATAAACGTCAGCCTCTTCATCAAACTCGCGCTGCGTAAAGCCAGCCGCGCACATCTGGTCGCTGATCGCCTCGCTATCGGCCTGGTTCACTTTACAGCCCAGCGTCGTAAGGGCAAATGTTGTATTTGTATCCCCGGACGGAACTTTTAGCATACTCCCCTGACTTCTACTCTTCCTTGACCAATGAACATCTCACAATGCTCTCTTACCACTGGCCTTGATTATAGCCTATCCACCTCATTTTGTGTAGTGCCAGCCGTCCGCTCACCAGAGCCTTTCCAGGAGCGCGGCTGGAGCTTGGGGTATTCTCGCCTCTCGCTATTCAGAATCAGGTAGGGGGGCAGGGGACGCCAGTCCCCTGCCAGGGAGCAGGGTATCCCCGCCTCCTCCCATTCAGAGTCAGGCAGGGGTGCAGGGGACGCCAGTCCCCTGCCAGGGAGCAGGGTATCCCCGCCTCTTCCCAATCTGGGT
>JAFMRP010001533.1 GCA_017354095.1 Ktedonobacteraceae bacterium | reverse complement strand
GACGGATCGTCTGTTCGGTCGTATTACGATCCCAGAATACGGGTCCCAGGGGTGTCACTGGCTGATTGGGCGACAACTTCCCACCTCTCCCCCTCCTCGGATCGCGCGGAGTACACGCTACCTTGGATTATCGCTTGCCCGGCCCCTGTTGGGCTACGAGCATGCATTGACCCGTCTGTCTGAGGATCTGGAGGCCATTCTCGTGGTAGAGCACGCCCTGGATTGGCTCTACCCGCTGCAATGGAAGCTGCCCGTATTGCCTGTATCCTGCGTAGGACCACAGGTCAGTTCCTCTCAACTGGCCTCCTTGCTTGATCTCATGCAGCGGGCCGGGAAGCTTCCTATTGTGCTCGGACGAGATATCGATATGGCCAGGCGACAGGCCAGTGTGCGGCTGCAGCAGCAACTGTGGAGACGTGGAGCGCGTGTGGGGGTTCTGCCACTGCTGGAAGGGGTGAGTAGCCTGGGTGAGTTAGGACAGCGGCCTGATGGGCGCGCAATCCTGGAACAGGCGCTGCGAACGGCGTTCGCCCAGTTCCCGATGCAAGCATCCACGCATCACCAGCAACAGGAGGGAAGCTGATGAGCCAGCATTTCCCACCATACGTGCTTCGAATCATTCCTGCTCGGGCGGAGGAGCCGGTGACGCTCGCCACCGCGATGCAGGCACTGGTGCTGAACGCACGGGCGCCAACCGCGCTGGAGATCGTGGGAACCGCACACGAGCGTGGCTTTCAGGTGCGTACCGTCAATGAAGCCGCTCTGACCCATCTGACCACCCAGCTGCGCGCACGCTATCCGCAACTAGACTGTCGCCAGATGCTCTCTCCAGAGGAGGATCCCTTCCACCTGGGAACAGGAGAAACGCTCTCCGTCGTCGAGTTGACACTCGGGGCTGCCGTCTACTTCCCGTTGCGGCAGTGGAGCGAGCGAGACCTGCGTCAGAAAGGAGCAGATCCAGTGCTGGGTGTACTTGCCGCATTGGATGCCATCCCGTCTCCTCTGCGAGCGGTGGCCCAGCTGGCGCTGGTGCCTGCGGCTCCTACCTGGTCGAAGCAGTACCAGCGAAAGGCCCTGGAGCATGCCCTGGAACCAGAGCGCCAGCGCCAACAACCATCCCATACGGGCCTTCTCTCCCTGCCTTTGCTCTGCTTGAGCGCACTGGCACTCGTGTTGACACTCTACACGCAACAACGCCTCCCTGCCTGGGCAGATCGTGACATCACACAACTGCTGCAAGGACATGTGCCGTCTCTCTCGGTCGGTCAGCAGCTCCTTCTGGTAGCGCTGACGGGCGTGCCTCTGGTGCTCTGGTGGCTTGTGCGAAGAATCTGGCATGGGTGGCTCTCTCCACCGTTGTATGATAGGAAGCTCGTGGGAGCGCACACCTCCCAGATGGCCTACCGACTACGCTTACGCCTGTATGTCATAGGTCCAGGGACGCCCTGGACCTGGACCAGAGGCATGTGGATAGCCTGGCGGCTGGCAGCGCGTATGGGCTCTCTGTCGTACGCTGCTGCTTGCAAGATCATGGCTTGGGTCTGGATGAAGCGGACCACCTCTCTCTCGACGGTGCATTGCTGGAAGTATCGCTTCCGAACACGTGTTGGTGCGTGGTGGCGGACACACTGGCAACCATTGGTACGGCAGGTCCGGGACGTCTCGGGTTGGAAACGCCTCCTCGTCGTATCCGGTGCACTTGGGTACCTCGGGCGTGATGGCGCCCACCGCTTTGAGAGCGGGATCGAGTGGGTGCGCTTGTGGAGTGGACGGTTCTGGGAAAGTATCGAGAGATTA
>JAFMRP010001532.1 GCA_017354095.1 Ktedonobacteraceae bacterium | reverse complement strand
CTGCTGACCTGTAACCGTCCCTGCTCCAGGTCATGACCAAGATATATTGAGAGATATCGGTTTCCTATGTAGAGATTACGGGAAACCGATTTCTTGTCAAGAGGTTTGGCACAAATTTTCGGGATTATGTAAAAGTTGCCAAAAGTGGGAGTGGCAGAAAGTCATTAACGGTAGAGTTGCTGCATCTGCGCGGGCGCGGCAGTTGCCCCGGTACTGGCGGAGAAGACACAATCGCAGCGGTGGCAGTAGCAGAATTGCTCCCACTGGCGCTTGAGAGATTGCCAGCGCACTAGCTCCAGTTGCCGTAACTCACGGCGGCGCTCGTTAGCCTGGCGGAAGAACACTTTATGCGTCAGAATCCCAAGAAGCACAGGCAGGGCAACAGAGAGACCACATAAACTCAAGATGACGAGGAGTGCCCTGGTCACGCTGGAATCGGCAGGCAGGAGGTTATCCAGAAAGGAGGGGTGAAAAAGCGTTTGAGAGAAGTAAAGGGCGATGGCAAGGAGAGGACAAAGCCAGAGGATGATCTTCTCACCTGTGGGAAGCGGAACAGTTTTGAGCCGAGGAGGAGCGAGCAAAGCGCCAAGTTTTGTCTGGTGAGTGACAGGAACGGTGTTCACCTGAGGAAGAGAGGTATAGTTAGGATTTCCCTGGGCATCATAGGTGACGGAAGTAGAGGTAGTGACCTGGGTCTCCATCCGGGTGGAGTAGCTATTGCGGTGAATAGCCGGGACCTTCTGAACTTGATCATTGCACTGGCAGGCGGGACAATTGGCAGGCGGGAGTATCACTTTTTTTCCTTTCATCCGGCGAAGAGCTTATCCACTGTGTTACTCGCTTCATCATTCATTGCAATGCAACGTTACTACACAGTATAAATGCTTATTTCTCCCTCTGTCTATGAAGCAGGCCACACCTGTCAGGCCCTCTTCTGTTATTGCATCTGCCAAAGAGGTAGCCTGAAAAAAACTTTTTGGTTGCAGCAACGTAGTAAAATACGATATATCGCTAGATTGCATAGAAAAGGGGGCATCGATGCAGACAAAGGTTCCCAGAATTAATAGATTTGTACAAACGATACGTTTCCTGAGAGTGGCAAGGCTACTTTTGTGGACCATCTGGGTTATTTACCGCGAGCGCAAGCGGGTAATCAGGGCGCGTGAGCGCGGCGATTACGGGGTGCGGCCCAATGTCGAGGTGCTTATCACCGTGTTGACGGCCTTCCGGGCGGCGGCGATTGAACTGGGCGTGCTGATGATCAAACTGGGACAGTTTCTCAGTTCGCGTGCCGACCTGCTGCCGGAGCGCGCGCTGGAGGTGCTGGCATCACTGCAGGACGAAGTGCCGCCGGAGCCGTTTGAGCACGTCGTATCGGTAATCGAGTCTGAGATGGGCAAACCGGTGGACGAGATATTTAGCGTGCTGGAGCGCAAGTGTACCGCCGCGGCCTCGCTGGGACAGGTTCACAAAGCCGTGCTCAAGACGGGCGAGGTCGTGGCGGTGAAGGTGCAGCGTCCCAACATCGATCAACTGGTGCAAACCGATCTAAGCACGCTCAGATTTGTGATCTGGGTCATCATGCGCTTTGTTGATCCGAGCGAATTTATTGATCTGATGGGGGTCTATCGCGAGTTCCGGCGCACGGTCTTTGAAGAGATCGATTATGTGAGGGAGGCGGGCAACGTCAAATACTTTAGCGAGATGTTCAGCAGCGATCCCACTATCTATATCCCACGCGTCTATGACGAATATGTATCGCGGCGGATGCTGGTGCTGGAATGGATCGATGGCATCAA
>JAFMRP010001531.1 GCA_017354095.1 Ktedonobacteraceae bacterium | reverse complement strand
CGCTCAACCGGGGTATTCCATCAGGAAACCGAACGGAAAGGAAGACTGCTCCTGTGTTCCCATCAGGCTCCATATCCACGAACGTCTCTTCTTGTTTGCCTTTGATGGCCCCATGCACGACATCAGGGAGCGACTCTCCTTGTCTTCCTCTCCCTCCAACTCCACTCATCGGGCGCGAGCGCGAGCTGAGTACGATCTGCCAGCAGCTCCTGCACAGTGAGATCCGTTTGCTCACCCTCACAGGACCCGGCGGTGTGGGCAAAACCCGCCTGGCCCTGGCCGTAGCGGCAGAACTTGGAGAGGCCTTTGCTGATGGCGTTTACTTTCTTGATTACGCTCCCCTGCGCAATCCAGCACTCTTCCCCTGTCTGCTCGCCCAGGCTCTTGGCCTGCCCGAAACCGCTGAGAGGGCCGAGCTCAACCTGCTCAGGGAGCACCTCCATTCGCGAAGCATGCTGCTAGTGCTCGATAACTTCGAGCAGCTGCTCCCGGCAGCCATCCACCTTGCCATACTCCTGGCGAGCTGCCCCGGGGTGAAATTCCTCGTGACCAGCCGCGAGCCACTGCACCTCCGCTGGGAACAGATCTTCCCCGTCGCTCCACTCCAGCTTCCCGAGTTGCAGTACCTCCCTGCCACCAACGTCCTTGCTACGATTCCTGCTGTTGCCTTCTTCCTGCAACGGGCACAGGCGCATCACCCTGGCCTGCGCCTCACAGCAGACAATGCACGCACCATTGCTACTATTTGCACTCGATTGGATGGGCTGCCCCTGGCGCTGGAACTGGCTGCGGCCCGCCTCTCGACACTCACTCTTACCTCATTGCAGGCCCGATTGCAGCGACGACTTTCTTTGCTGCGCTGGCCTGCCTCCGATCTGCCCACGCGGCAGCAGACCTTGCGCGCCACGCTAGATTGGAGCTATGAGCTGCTCACCCCCATGGAGCAAACCCTCTTGCGGCACCTGGGGGTCTTTGCCGGTGGCTGGACGCTGGAGACGGCCGAGTCACTCATCCAGATCGCAGATGAACCAGGCACAGAGCACGTGCTCGACCTGCTCACGGCCCTGGTCGAAAAGGGGCTGGTACAGGTCGAGGACCCCTCCGAGGCAACGAACGGCGCTGCCCGCTATCATCTGCTAGAGACCATCCGCGAGTATGCGCTTGAACGGCTGCACGAAAGCTCCGAAGCACAGCACATGCTGCGTTGCCATGCCCTCTGGTTTCTGCGCCTGGCTGAGCAGGCGGAACCGCAGTGGGCCGGCTCGCAGCAACTGCGGTGGCTACGGCAGCTGGAACAAGAGCGCGACAATCTACGGGCGGCGCTGGCCTGGGCGAGCACACAGGCCGAGACGGAGCTGGAGGCTCGTCTCTGTGCCGTGCTGTGGCCCGTCTGGTGGATGCAGAGCCGCTTGACCGAAGGGCAACAGTGGTTAGATGCCGCAGTGCGGCGTGGAGCCTCTGTCGAACCGGCGCTACGTGCGCAGGTCATGAACGGAGCGGCCAGTCTCGCCTTCCTGCGAGGAGACTATCAGCGAGCTCATTCCCTCTACGAAGGGGTGCTCGCGGTGCGCCGGGGATTGGATGATCCGTTAGAGGTGGCTTACGCCCTCAACAATCTGGGCATGGTTACCCTGGAGCAGGGCGACTTGAAGCAGGCGGCCACATATCTTCAGGAGGGGTTAGCCCTCTTTCGTCAGCAGAGAAATGTGCATGGGATGGCCTTTGCTCTCGACAATCTTGGACGGGCCTGGCTCTATGAGGGCAACGACTCCCGGGCCGAGTCGGTGCTACAGGAGGCGC
>JAFMRP010000401.1 GCA_017354095.1 Ktedonobacteraceae bacterium | reverse complement strand
CAATGGAACTGGCAGCCCACCATCATCATTGGTACAATCATTATCATCGGCCTGTACCTCTATGCCGTAGGGCCACTGCGTGAAAAATATCGACTTGCTCCGGCAGTCAAAACCTCACAGGTCGTCATGTTCCTGCTGGGGGTGTATGCCATCTTTTTTGCCCTTTTCTCGCCCATCGACAAACTGGGTGACACCTATCTATTCAGCGCGCATATGGTGCAGCATCTCTTCCTGACCATTGTTGGCCCGCCGCTGATGGTTGCCGGTACGCCATCCTGGTTAATTGAGCCGTTGCTGCGTAAACCACTGCTGCTGCGCGCTGGCAAGCTGCTGGTGAACCCGTTCGCGGCATTTTTTCTGTTTAATGCCGCTTTCTGGATCTGGCACGCACCGCCGCTCTATGACGCGGCGCTCTACGATGAGCAGCTGCACGTGATGGAGCACCTGATCTTTATCGGCACCAGCGTGCTCTTCTGGTGGCCGGTCTTTAGCCCGATGAAAGAGGGCCTGCCCCCACTGAATATGGGAGGGCAGCTGCTCTATATTTTCCTGGGTGGCATGCCAACCGTGCTGCTGGGGGCCGGTCTGACCTTCATGCAGCCGCTCTACACACCGTATATACACGCGCCGCGGGTCTGGGGTATCTCGCCCGCGTTCGATCAGCAGCTTGGTGGCCTGATCATGTGGGTGCCTGGCAACATCCTGTTTATTATCTTTGCCAGCCTGCTCTTCATTCGCTGGATGCAGCAGCAGGATGAACTGCAGCGTGCCCGCGAAGCCGAGCTCTACGCTGAGGAAGATCTCGCGACCGAAAACGCTTAGCTGGCTCTTCCCTGCTCCTCGCCGCCGCAGGCGGCGAGGAGCAGAACAATTGTGTTCAGGCTCTTGTAAGGTCTTGTGCGGAAACTGCAAGCTGCCTGTCAGGGACACCCGCTACACTGGGACAGTACAGTGGAGGAGTGTCGCTTCAAATTAAAGACATTATCACCCATCGTCAAACAACGTTTTTAGGAGACTTAGACGTGAGGACGCCCGTATTTAAGAAGACCACACGCTGGCTATCCCTGGCCGTCGGCGTACTACTGTCTTCAATACTCTTAACCGCCTGCGGTGAAAACTCGCCCTCCATCCTGAATACCTATGGCCCTGTTGCCAGTAGTGAAAGCTTTGTGTTCTGGGTTATTCTCATTATCGCAACGCTTGTATTCATCTTTGTGGAGGGCTGGCTGGTCCTCTCGATCTTCCGCTTCCGTGAACGCCCTGGCCAGGCTACCCCGCGCCAGATTCACGGCAATCTCAAGGTCGAGATTCTCTGGACCGTCATTCCTATGATTATCCTCTTTGTTACGCTGTTCTACACCATTCGTGGCCTCTTCGAGGTCGCGCCGAGTGCGCAGTCGCAGCAAACAGGCAAAACCATCAACGTCGAGGCGGTTGGTCACCAGTGGTGGTGGGAGTTCTACTACAAAGACTACAAGATTACCACTGCCGACACCATGGTCATTCCAGCCGACGCGGTGATCCACGTTGATCTGTTTTCCAACAACGTGATTCACAGCTTCTGGGTACCCGCCCTGACCGGAAAAACCGACCTTATTCCGGGTCATCAGAATGAAAAGTGGTTCAAAGCTGATAGCAACGCTGTTGGCAAGACGTTTACCGGCCTCTGTGCCGAATACTGTGGCACACAGCACGGCAATATGCGCTTCGACGTAAAAGTCACGAACGCGAATGACTTCCAGACGTGGATCAGCACGCAGCAGCAGGCCGCCGCCGCGCCCGACAAGAACAGCATGGCTGGCAAAGGCGCGGAACTCTTCCAGGCCAATTGCCAGAGCTGCCACGGCATCGTCGGAGTTAACCTCAAGACGAATGGTGGCGAGGGCTTCGGCTATGACGATCCTATGAAAGCCTGTAACGTACCTGGCCAGACCTGCCTGGTGGGACCAAACCTGACGCACTTTGGCAGCCGTCATCTCATTGCCGGTGGTGTGCTGGATTGGAACGTCGCAAGCTGCGATCCCAATGCGCCCGACCTGTTTGAGAAATGTAATCTGGCCAAATGGCTTAAAGATCCAGGTGCCATCAAGCCCGGTAACGACATGGCCGGCGCCTTTACGCTGACCAATGATCAGATCAGACAGGTTATCGCCTACCTGGAGACGCTAAAATAAAAGAGAGGCTTTGTGGGCTAGATACTCGGAGGAATCGCTAATGGCTAGCGTTGTTGGAGAAAGCGCAACAACAGTAATTCGCAAAAGAAGCTTCAGCGAAAGCTACATTGGTGAATGGCTAACAACAACCGATCACAAAAAGATCGGTCTGATGTACATCTTCACCGGCTTCTTCTTTTTCCTGGTGGGCGGTATGGAGGCGCTCCTGATCCGTTCCCAGCTTGCGGTGCCTGAGGGCAAGGTGTTGAATCCAGAGGAATACAACCAGATCTTCACCATGCATGGCACCACCATGATTTTCCTGTTCGTCATCCCATTCCTGGCCGGCCTGGGTAACTATATCGTGCCCTTGATGATTGGTGCGCGCGACATGGCCTTCCCGCGTCTCAACGCCTTTGGCTTCTGGGTTGTGCTCTTCGGTGGTGTTTTCATTCAATCCAGCTTCCTCATCGGGCAGGCGCCCAACGGCGGCTGGTTTATGTATATGCCGCTCAACGAGACGCTCACTGGTGCCGGTGGCACCTTCGCGGTCGAAGCTGTCAACGGCCTGAACGCCGACTTCTGGTACCTTGGTACTACCATGCTGGGCGTTTCTTCAATCGCCGGCTCGCTAAACTTTGTCGTCACCATCTTTAAGCTGCGCGCACCGGGCATGAGCATCAACCGCATCCCGCTTTTCACGTGGATGATGCTGGTGCAGTCCTTCCTGCTGCTCTTCTCGCTGCCCAGCGTGACTACGGCCAGCGTGCTGGCGCTGCTCGACCGCCATGCCGGGACCCACTTCTATCAATATATGAGTGGTGGTGACCCGCTGCTGTGGCAGCACCTGTTCTGGTCCTTTGGCCATCCCGAAGTATACATCCTGATCCTGCCGGCCTTCGGCATCATCTCCGAAGTGCTGCCGGTCTTCTCACGCAAGCCGATCTTTGGTTACACTTTCATCGCCTGGTCCGGCGTTGCCATCGGCTTCTTGAGCTTCACTGTCTGGGCGCACCACATGTTCGCGGTCGGCCTGCCCCCTGTCGCGCAAGCCTTCTTCGCCACCAGCACGACGCTGATCGCCATTCCAACGGCGGTGAAGATCTTCAACTGGCTCGCGACCGTCTGGGGTGGTAAGCTCAATCTGAAAGTCGCCATGCTCTTCGCGCTCGGCTTCATCGGTATGTTTGTGATCGGTGGCCTGAACGGCGTGGCCCTGGCCGTCGTGCCTTTCGACTACCAGGTCTCAGACACCTACTTCGTCGTCTCGCACATCCACTACGTTCTCTTTGGCGGAACCGTCCTCGCCGTCTTTGCCGGCGTCTTCTACTGGTTCCCCAAGATGAGTGGCAAGCTGCTGAACGAGCGGTTGGGCCAGATCCAGTTCTGGCTGATGCTCATCGGCATGAACCTGGCGTTCTTCCCCATGCACCTGCTGGGCCTGCTGGGCATGCCGCGTCGTGTCTACAGCTATCCCGCCAATCTGGGCTGGAACGAGATGAACCTGCTTTCTACCGTCGGAGCCTTCCTGATCGGTGTCGGGGTGCTCGTGTTTATGTATAACATCGTGGTCACTCTGAAGAGCGGCGAAAAGGCCAGCTCCGATCCCTGGGATGCTTTCACTCTGGAGTGGGATACCTCTTCACCGCCCAAGAAGTATAACTTCTTGCACATCCCGGTAGCGCGTAGCCGTCGCCCGTTCTACGACAAGAAGAATCCTGAGATCGCTGACTGGAAGTCGGTTATCCATTAAGGAAACAGACAATGGGCAAGAACAACAGCGAATCGTCATCGTCGTCATCACAGCCTGCACAGGACCAATCGCAGGCTGCCGGCGCCATCGGTGCTTCCAGGGAGCCACAGGCTTCTGGCGCTGAAGGCGCTGCGCCCACTGACGCGACCGGTCAGGAAGAGCAGGCCGCGCAGAACGCTGCTGAAACTGATCAGCAGCCTGCCGCGCCGGCAGGCAAAAGGCGTGCCCGAAAGAAGGTCGCCGAGCCGGTAGATGAGACTGCCATCTCGCCCAAACATAGTATCTGGCCGCTTGCTCTGGCATTCTCGTTCATCGTGCTGTTCCTGGGCATCATGCTCCATCCAGCCCTGATCGTCGTTGGAGCTCTGCTGGTCATCGGCTCCGTCGTCGGCTGGATCTTTGAACGACGCTAGCTCTGGAGCGCCACCAGGATGCAGGGCAGCGCCCCTACCGGGCAGCACTTCCCGGCATGTCCAAAGCTCACACGGGTGCAGGGCAGCGCCCTGCCGGGGGAAGGGAGTGTCCCCTACCTTTCGCAGAGCGAGGGTACAGGGGGCTGTGCCCCCAGCCTTTCCTCCTCTGCTCGCCGCCGCAGGCGGCGAGCAGAAAAAAAACGTAGTCCTTTCAGATAATTAGGAGTTGACATATGAGCGCTGCTCACGGAGAGCAGGTGAGAATCGTCGAAGAACATGTAGAAGAAGGTCGCAGCATGCATTGGTGGGGCATGATCTTCTTCATCGCCTCCGAAGCTCTCATCTTCGCCAACCTCATCGCCGCCTTCCTCTACCTTGAGATTCGTGGCGGCCAGACCGGCACACCCTGGCTATTGCCCAACGGAGAACACCTGGATTTCTGGTACCCACTGGTTAACACCGTCATCCTGGTTGCCAGTAGCTTCACCCTTTTCCCGGTCAAGCGCAACATCAGGCGCGGCAACTGGCAGGGCGTCGCCGTCTGGATCGGCATCAGCATCTTTCTGGGTGCGGCCTTCCTTGGTGGTCAGGTCTATGAGTATCTCAACCTGATCCTCAACGACAAATTCTCGCTGGCCACTGGCGCTTTCGGTTCAGGCTTCTTCACTCTGACCGGCTTCCACGGCCTGCACGTCACCATCGGTATCATCTTCCTGCTGATCGTGCTCATCCGCGCCCTGCGTGGACACTTCAGCGAGAAGAAGCACTTCGCCATTGAGGCCGCCGAAATGTACTGGCATTTCGTCGACATTGTCTGGATCTTCGTCTTCAGCACTGTCTACCTGCTGCCACAACTGCTGGTCGCGCCTAAGTAAATCACGCATTTTTCGGCTGTGCCCATCCATGTATTATGGAGCGGGCACAGCCTTTTTCTTTTAGCTCATACTCGTCAGCCGTTCCAACAGGCGCTTCCGGTCAGCTTTGTTCCTGACCAGAAATACCTTCCCCTGATACTTCTCAAGACACAGGCGCGTGAACTCTGCCGTCAGTGGGATCATGGGGCTATACTTCTCAAAGCGCGTGCGCAGGACCTCCGCCTCCGGCTGCTCGGCCATCCCCCCATGCTCTTCCAGGTACTCGCGCATCGCCTGTGCCGTGGACGAACCCGGACCCGCTTTGCTGAGGTAGTATCCTGGCGTAAATAGCAAGAAGGGC
>JAFMRP010001530.1 GCA_017354095.1 Ktedonobacteraceae bacterium | reverse complement strand
AGCTGGTGGGAGGGCTCTTCTACCATAACTATCCCGGAGGCAGCGGGCTCATGGCCGGTTCGGTTTTTGGGCGACGCGCAGGCAGCGGCGCAGCTCGCCATGCCCTGGCGAACCAGGTCGCGACAACAGGTTAATTGAGATGGTTATGCAGCAGCAAGCAATACGCTTCGTTTTGACTCTGTTATAGGGGAACTAAAGCACTTTTCCTAACGTCATCCATAGTGTGTGGGCAGTGTCGCTGAGAAACGAAGGAGCGTTGCAAAAAGAGCATATAAGGAATGATGCTATGGAAAAGAGAGAAGCCCCGGGTTATCCAGGAAAAGGGCGGCGTATCCGCCAATGGAGCAGCATCGCTATCGTCATGTTGATAGCTGGTATCGTCGTTGGAAGCTGGACGGTTATCTCGCGGATGGCGAACAAGCAGCCCGTAACGGGAGGGAAGAACGTTGCCACGCCACAGAATACCAACAAGTACGTGTATATCGGCTATAAGGATGTGGTATACAAGTTGAGTGAACGCGACGGTTCTATCGTCTGGCAGCATGCACTCAAGCAGCCTCACAAACCTTACCGGTTGATCGGCAGTAGTTTACAAGTTCGTGTAGAGAACGACGTCGTCTACGCCACCGTTGAGTACGCTGTTTACGCATTGAGCAGCAGCAACGGGAAAGAGCTCTGGCATTACTTTCCCACGCCCACGAAAGAGCAGTTGCAGCGCGGCATAGGCAGCGTCATGGATCTATTCATTGATCGGAGCCTGGTGTATGTCTCCTCTCCAGACGGGGGAATCGCCGCGCTAGACGCGCACAGTGGCATCCAGAAATGGCGACGCATTCTGCTGCCGAACGGCGGGCCCATTTCCGCCGTTGATGGGATGTTCTATCTCCAGGAATCTGGCCCGCAGGGCAACCACATCCTGCATGCCATCGATGGAGCAACGGGAGTTGAGCGCTGGCGCTTTGAGAGCCCAATATGGGGGAATGCAGGATTCACGCCGGCCAGCGTGGTAAACGGTATCGTCTATAGCAGTGGCAATCCGCTCACAGCGCTGGATGAGCGCACCGGTAAGAAGCTTTGGGAGCAGCGCTTACCAGACCGATCAATGTACTTCGACAATTTTCACATTATCAACGGGATATTGTACAGCAGTACAAGCGCGCCATCGATTTTAGTGGGAGGGCAGGAAGAGCCACTTGACCACTACCTTGTTTTCGCCTTTGACGCGAAGACTGGCAAGCAATTGTGGCAATCTCCGCCGGGCTATCAATTTCTGGATGTAGCAGGGAATAGTGTGCTGCTTCAGACCGTTGGCATCACAAAAGAGTATTCAGTGCAGGCGGTCAACGCGCAATCCGGCACGCAGTCCTGGAAGATCACGCTGATTGTGTCGCCTTGTAACGCCGGCGAGTTTTGCTTCTCGCCCCAGGTATACATCGTTGAGCAACAACTCTATGTGCTCGATGGAAAGCAGCCCCGGACGCTCCAGGTCTTCGATCTGCGCAACGGGAAACGGTTGGCGCAGCGTCCAATCTCGCTTCCAGAGAAGGAAGGCATCGGTCCAGGTGTACCAGATAACGGAACGCTGTACATACGTACCCAGGTACACGAAGGTGGGGCATACGTCTCTGGAAGCAGCAACACGTTCTGGCATTATGTTATCTACGCCATTCGCTTCACCGATGGCTCGGTGATCTGGAAATATGAGATAGGTTCGCTGAGGGAGTACCAGGAGCCAATTTCACAGATGTTAGTTGCCTCATAGGAGGATGCCTGGGCCGCCAGTGGCGGCCCAGGCAGCTTA
>JAFMRP010000041.1 GCA_017354095.1 Ktedonobacteraceae bacterium | reverse complement strand
TTCCTCCTCACTCAGGCCAGGCTGAGCGCCGAATAGAGCTCACCAAGGAAGCGGCTTGGCCGGCGTGCCAGCAGCCGCGTGGAGTGAAAGCCGGCCTGGTCGGCCAGGCGTTCCCAGTTGCGATAAGAGAAGGGGTATGGTACCCAGAAGTTGCCACGGTCCGCGTTATACTCGACCAGCAGCAGCCGGCCACCGGGCCGCAGATAGCTGTGCAGCCGGCTCAGCAGCGGTGCCTTGTCGCGCACGAAATGCAGGGCATTGGCCATTACGATACCATCGAGCGGGGGCAGTTCCAGCGGGCGTGTGAAATCTGCGGCCAGGTAATGCACCACCGCGGCGGGAAAAGAGGTTCGCATAGCGCTTTCCTGCGCCCTCAATGCGCCGCGATCTTTATCCACCGAATAGATCTGTCCCCGTCCTCCCAGTAGATCGGCCAGCGCCAGCGTGAACGCGCCCCCGCCCGAGCCAAGATCGGCCCAGATTCCCTCCTCAGCCGGCACGCCCTCGCGCAGCAGCTGCACATGGTCAGCATGATTCACGACCTGGCCTCCTCCTCCAGCTCCACGGGCAGGCCCTCCAGACGCATAATGGTGAGCGCATTCGTCGTTGGACAGGGGCCGGGACGCAGCTTATAGTCAAAGACCATCGCGCCATCTACCACCTCTTCGCGAAAGTGGTAGTTGCGCACTGCCGGCAGCACCTCGGCCAGTTTCACCAGTTCCAGGTCATGCGTCGAGATCGCGCCCAGGCAGTTGCGACCCACCAGCGCGCGCACAAACGAACGGCTGCCGATCAGGCGCTCGCGGTTATTAGTCCCTTTAAAGATTTCGTCAATCAGGAAGAACAGCGGGCGGCTATCGGGCTGCTCCAGTTCTGTCAGCAGACCACGCAGGCGCCTGACCTCGGCATAGAAGTAGGAGTAGCCATCGGTCACCGAATCGCTGACGCGAATGCAGGAGAAGAGCCGGAAGAGGCCAGCGCGCAGCATACTGGCATTGACCGGGGCACCCGCATAGGCCAGCGCGAGGTTCACGCCAAGCGTGCGCAGGAAGGTGCTCTTACCGGCCATATTGGAGCCGGTAATGATATCGACCTCGCCCGTCTCAGCCAGCGTGAAGGCGTTGGTCACCTTCCGTTCGACCGGGATAAGCGGATGGCCCAGGTCGCGCGCCTCAAAGAGCCGGTCCTCAGCGACATCCGGCAGGGTATATTCAGGATTGAGGTAGGCAAATGTGGCCAGTGAGCAGAGCGCCTCCAGCTCGAACCAGGTGTCCAGCCAGGTTGGGAGGCGGGCAGCGATCTGCTCTCGACACTGGAACAGACGATAGGAGCAATAGATATCCCAGGGCAGCAGTGCGTTGACCATCACCCAGAGCAGCCCGTTGTTTTTGAGCGTAGCAGCCGACGCGATACGCGACGTGCGGCGCAGCAGGGCGACCGGCGTATGATGGCGCTCTGTATAAAATGGGGCGCACAATTTGCCCAGCAGTGGATAGCGGCCATAGGGATAGGTTTGCAGGTAGGAGAAGACCTGACTCAGCGTGCCCAGGCCCGAACTGAGATATCCAGCATCATCGAACGTATCGCCGCGCCTCCTGGCCGTCGCGAAGAGTATCGCCAGGGCAAGCAGGATGGAAAAGAGCCAGAGCTGTGGCATCGTCACAAAGAAGCTCAGGACAAACAGCACAGGCGTGAGCAGGTTGAGCACAGTGGCCAGCACGAGCCAGGGGAGCAGCGAGGAGGCGGGCTGGTGCTGCGTCTCCAGCCAGCTCAATAATCGCCTGCCTTCCATCTGCTCGTTCAGACGCCTGGAGGCCAGCAGGGCATACATGCTCAGCCGGTCGCGGAAGCGCGACAGAGGGGTCAGTTCGCGTACGATCGCCTGGCGAGCTTGAACGGCAGTCAGATCGGGCCCGGTCGTGAGCAGCCAGTCGCGCAGGCGCAGGCTGCCCTCGCGCGAGATGGCGCTGTTGAGCAGCTGGTGGATTGAGTGCGGGCCGGTGATATCGAGATCGCTCTCGAACGGATGCTGCACGCCCGGCTCACAGCCTGCGGGTATCAGCTCCCAGTCCAGCCGCATACGCGCAATGTGGGTCGCTTTAATGGAGAGCCAGGTCTTGTGGCGCGCAAGGCTCTGGTCGATCTTGCCATGAAAGTGTGCCACGATGCCAAAAACCAGCAGCGTCAGAGCAGCCAGGATCAGCCCAATCCACCAGGAGGTCGCAATCGCGACGGCCAGGCTCAGCGCCAGCCCGCCGAAGAAGATGCCCACCCGCGTCCATGAATAGCGCGAACTGCGGCTCTCAAGCAGGGCGATTCGCCGGTTCAGGCGCTGTATCTGCCGCTCAAAAAGTTCTATGCGTTCCTGTTTCTTGCTCATGCGAAATGTGAACTACCCACCCCTCATCTTTTTTAGCATTGTATCACAGCCCGGTGCAGTGACCATCTTCACGAGACAAGAAACAGGTTGACACCGTACCAGGGCCGGTCCTGAATGCCAGTGCTCCGGCCCTGGACAATATAACAACGCTACGAGTTTCGCCGCTTTAAGAGCAGGGCCGTCTGGTGATAGCCCGGCCCGACCGCCGCAAACACCAGGTAATCTGCCGTGATGTTGAGATAATGGTAGGCGAGCGTGACGGGATACGATGCTAAGGTCAGGTTGCCAAATTGTTCCAGCGTATCAAGATATTCCCCCGGTTGAATACCCTCCGCCCAGTGGTCCATCAGGACACGAGATGCCTGGTGCGTAATCAGAGCAATGTCTTTCCCTGCCAGGCCATGCTTTTTCAACAGTGCATGGACCATTGTGGGTATGCCCTCCATTGCCGACACCTGGAAAGAGTGAATGCCTTCCGTCTCGGTAATCTTATACGTAGGACGAGCGGTATCACGCGCTTGCATGGTCATCGCACCATACTGGATGCTGAGCGTTTGCGTCGCGTAGTCGATCAACGCAAAATCGGCCTCAGGACCAATGACGGCAGCGCCCGCACCATCACCGACGCTGAGCGCGTGCCCCTGCGTGTAATCCATAAACTGCGTCCAGTTGGTTCCGCAAGCGACCACCGCGTACTGGCTCCGCCCTGCCGCAATGGCAGTACATGCTTCGAGTACGCAGAGCAAAAAGGTACTAAATTCGCTATTAATCGGGATTACCAGTGCCTGCTCAGGGAGTTGGAGGTCCCTGTGGACAAGATAGAGGCTGTTGGGCGTATAAAACTCTGGTACAGACGCGTACCCATAGAGCCGGTCAACCGCTTCTGGAGCGACCCGTGCTCGCTGGAGCGCCAACCGGGATGCCTCCACCATCAGCATTTCGATCCGCTCATTGCCAGCCAGGCACCGTCTCTCTTTCATACCGGTGAAAAGGTCTTTTTCGGCGACCCCCTGGGCATTGGCTGTCGTTGTTACCCGGCGAAAAATGGGATCGTCGTTGCTGCGTATGTGTGGCGGAACGCTAAAGCCACAGCCTTTAATCCCTATCCCGCTCAAGCGCGTATCTTTCGATGAACCCGTCAAATTTTTAAAGAATAGCCGCATGTTTGTTCTATATCCTGTATACTACCTGCTGCGATGGGAGCCGTCACACCTTTTGTTTCCCAAAAAAAGCGGTCAGTGTGTCCGCCCGTTGTTGCAAGGAGCGAGGAACCTGTTCAAGATCGACCATGGCTTCGATCACACAGGGAACCTGGGCCTCAAGCGCCTGGCGGAGGCCCGCTTCAAACTCTGCAAGGGTTGTGGCTTGAAAGGCCTGCACGCCAGCGCTTCGAGCGATCGCGCTCACGTCGAGCGGCTGATCAAACACCGTGAGATATGATTCGCCATTGAGCAACTTCTCGCCGTTATACACCATGCCATGGCCTCCGTTATTGAGCACCACCCAGATGACCGGCACGTGATAGTTGGCGGCCGTATGGACCTCCAGGCCATGCATACCAAAGGCCCCGTCGCCAAGCAGCGCCACGACCGGTCTGTCGGGAGCAGCGATCTTGCCGCCAATCGCGGCCGCCACCGAATACCCCATCGAGGCCGTATTCGTCGCGAAGAACACCGTTCCGGCCTGCCGCGCTTCATAAAACTGGCCGCCCCAGCTGAGACAGTTACCATTGTCGACAAAGAGCAATGCGTCGTCCGGCAGCACCTCATTCATTTTTGTGACGACCGCTTGCGGTTTGAGCCTGGTGGCGTCGCCCTCCTGCAGCTCTTCAGCGTTATAGTAACGAGGGATCTCCGTTTTCATTTGTTCCAACACGCTGGATGTGGCGTGCGGCTTTTTCGGTTGGGATGAAGCAAGCGTGACAAACTTACCTGCTAGCGTCTCGAAGGTGGATCGAGATGGCGCGGGCGGAGTGAGCTTCTCTGCCAGCGCTTCGAGGATGGAGGCGGCATCACCCACGATGCTCTGGCTCACCGGATAAATATTACCGATCATCAATGGATCGAGATCGATCTGAACGATGGCCCGGTTATGCGGCGCCAATCGTTGATCCCAACCATTGGTCTGGAACTCGCCAAGGCTTGTGCCGACAATTACCAGAACGTCAACGTCCTCCGCGTACAGATACGTTTCTGCCAATGGATGTCCACCGAAGCCAAAGACGCCGAGCGAGAGAGGATGTCGCTCAGGGAAGGCACTCTTGCCTTTCAGGGTCGTGGCGACGGGAATATTCAATGTTTCCGCCAACCGTTGTAGCGGTGCCCACGCACCGGAAAGATTGATACCATGACCGACAAGCATGGCTGGTTTTTTCGCAGAGACCAGCATATCGGCGACTTTGCAGACAGCCTCCGGATCACCCGAGGGAACTGTGTGGCTGAAAAATCTGGTCACAGGAAGATCATCATCGGGCGCAGGCTGTTTCACAACATCCGCTGGAAGGTTTAAATGGACAGCGCCAGGCCGCCCTGTAAGGGCCGTGCGCACCATGCGACGAATGATATGCTGCGTTTGCCGTCCATTTTGCAGCATGAGCGACAACTTGGTGGCAGAGCGATAGGTATCGACAATATCGATCGTCCGGTTACCGCTGCTGCTATCTTGCAATCCACCTTTGCCGAACACAGTTGTCGAGACCTGGCCGGTTAACGCCAGCACGGGAATGGAATCACTATTGGCGCTGGCGATGCCAGTGAGCGCATTGGTAGCACCGGGCCCACTGGTACCACAGCAGACGCCTAACCCCCGCCGCACACGCGCATAGCCTTCAGCCATAAACGCGGCCCCCTCTTCATGTTTCGCTAAAACAGGCTGGATACGCTGCCTTTGCGCAAGGGCTTCAAATAAGGGAACAAGGGGACCACCAGGAACGCCAAAAATATGGGTCACTCCTTCTTCCTCAAGGGCGCGTAACACAACGTGGATTGCAGATGCCTCCGGCATGACATTGGGCTCCTTTCACCTCAAGGGGCGTAAATACTGAGGACATATCGATGCAGGATTGCTCGTGAGCTGCGTTCAACTGGTGATAGAGCGTGATTTGACGTGCATCAGACGTAAATACCCGGGGAGCGCTGGTAAGGATCAACAATATAACCATCCCATACCTCTACCATAACGAGAAAAAAACTCATCCTAAACGCGCTATAACCACAGCTAAAAGTATAGTAGAGCAATCCTTATTTATGTATAACACTTTATCAGTCTACTGTCTAGCTATCTTCCCCAAACGATCTAAAAGTGTGGAAAAACTAGTATTTTTCTTGACAAATTACAGCAAAAACTGACATACTCTCTCCCATAATTAATTATTCATGGAGGAACGTTAATGGTAGTATCTCTCCTCAGTCCCTTGCGAAAGGCATCTGTTCTATGATCAGCGTGGCCTTTCAGGGAGAACAGGGAGCCTTCGGGGATGAAGCTGCGCAGGCATATTTCGGCCAACAGGAGGAAGCGGCATATCGGTCGTATCATAGTTTTTCGGATGTTTTTTCTGCAGTCGGCACAGGTGAAGTAGATTACGGTATCGTCCCCTTAGAGAACTCGCAGGCCGGTAGTATCAACGAAGTCTATGACTTGCTTTTCAGGCATAGCCTGTTCGTGATTGGCGAAATCAGCCATCCTGTTCACCACTGCCTGCTCTGCTTGCCAGGCCAGCAACTGAGTGACATCAAGCGAGTCATCTCCCATTCCCAGGCGCTCGCCCAATGCGACGAATACCTGCAAGCGCTCAGCGTTGAAACAATAGCTACCTATAACACTGCAGGCAGCGCCAGAATGATTCAAGAGCAGCATCTGCAAGGAATCGCAGCCGTTGCCAGCGCGACCGCCGCCAGACTCTATGGACTACAGATTCTGGCCAGGGAGATCCAGACCATCAAAGATAACTATACGCGCTTCATTGCGCTTGGCCGCGAGCCGGCCAACCGCTGTTCAGGTTCAGCCAAAACGATGCTTGCCTTAGCAACACTACACCAGCCAGGCTCGCTCTACCGCTGCCTGGGTGTGCTCGCCAATCAGCGAATCAACTTGCTCAAGCTAGAATCACGCCCATCGCGGCAGCGACCCTGGGAATATATTTTTTTTCTTGACGTTGAGGGGCACCACGAAGATTCAGTCCTTCAGCGTGCATTGGCGGATTTAGAGGAATATACCACCTTTTGCAAGATGCTTGGCTCATTCACCCGAACAGTGGCATAGGGACTTTTGGATAGTGATGTGATCTTTTAGCAAGCACACGATATCTCACCATTTCTGTAACCTCATGCATTAATATGGGACTGTTTTGCTACTATGATGAGAGGTTTTCTGCCACTCTGGTATCCCATTCGTTACTACATTTGAGGTGCGAACCGATTATAGTGGGACCATTCTATCAACGACAGCTGCTGCTCAAAGAGCTTCTGGACTAGCACGAGTTGCATGGGCGCTCAAAACCTATAGAGCCATTTACGTCCCAAGACCAACATAGGTAATAAAGTGGCTTAATAGACTTCTAAATTGGAATATGTTACATTTATGGGGAATCCTGTCTGCTGACGCAAACCACACAGAGAAGCAGCAGAGATGTATGGTAGAGTTCTCCAACGCGAATTTGTTTCTTTAATGAAAGTGTCTGTTACACAAACCATATTAATACATGGATTGATAGTAGGGCGAGAGTTCCATTTTAAGAAAGGAGTGCGGCGCTTCCTCTCGTGCATAAGTGCAGGAGTCTCCGCGTCGCGAATTCGGATCACAAAATGAACAACGTATTTCCTGGAGGAGATCCACCTAACCAGGGGTGGTCTATAAACCAACTCGTGGAGGAGCAACCCACCAGCAAAAAAAAGAGCAACCCGCTTCAATGGTGGTACAACCTCACCGCGATTCCTGACCCGGGGGATGACGCGAGCTTTGTTCGACGAGAAACAGCCCGCAAGTCTCGCTTTCTGAGTGTCATTGTAGGTTGTCTGCTGATTAGCTTTGTTGCATTTATCCCCGGATGTCTCGCGCTGCCCAACCGCTTTGTTACTTTCGCGGACCTTGGTATGATGCCCTTCTGCGTCATCGCACTTATCCTTAACAGGGCCAAAAAGCCCACCATGGCTGGAATTTTGTTGACAGTGGCGTTCGAAGCAGCGCTTGTGATGGTCATCCTCACATCAATACCGTTCGATGAGCCGTCCCTGCAACAATATGAACTGTTCGTCTTCGGCGAGCTGCTCGCTGTTTCCCTGATCACGCCGTCCAGTGTCTTTGGCGTTGCAGTCTTTAACATTGCCTTTATCACCTGGAGCCTGCTCTATCAGGAACCCAAATTGCCAAGTCTGACGTACTATCTATGGGGAAATCCCGCACTGCATATCCAGGCCCAGTTCGCGCCGATCTGGGTTCGCCCCATCGCTGTCCAATTCCTGGTGGCCGGCGTCACTTTCCTCTGGGTGCGCGGCGCGACAAACGCGATCGCGCGTGCCAACAAAGCGGAACTGATAGCCAAGCTTGAACACGAGATCACCGAGCAGAAGCAAGGGCTTGAGGAGGGCATCCGGCAAATCCTGCAAACGCATGTCGAGGTGGCGAACGGAAACCTCAATGCGCGCGCGCCACTCACGCAGGATAACGTCCTCTGGCAGATTGCACGAGCATTAAATACCTTGCTTGTGCGTTTACAGCGAGCTACGCAAGCACAGAGAGAGCTACAGCGCGTGGAGCAGGCGGTGAGCAGAACCGTTCAAGCGGTTCAACAGGCAGAGCAGATGAACCAGAAGCCGCGCCTGGCCTTTACGCAGACGGAGATTGATCCGCTGATTGTGGCGCTGCAAGGCCAGACTATCGACTACGCTCCGCCTTCCATTGTCCAGCGTTCGCCGAATGCATCTCCCGGCATGCAACCCGATATGAACGCTTTTCCCGCTTATCGCACAAGACAGCAATGACATACTCCCCACGGTGTCCGCCGTGGGGAGTCCTATACCGCTCATCCCACCTCATCATCAACTTCTTCATCTTCTGGCCCATCGTTGCCTCTCTATGACAACACGCTTCCTGGCCGAGGGTTGACAGGTATCCTGATGCGTTTCGTTTTTGTTATAGAATGGGAGCACCATACTATTTCAGGAAAACATCATCTATCGACAGGAAAGGAAGCAACGATGGAACTGAAGAACAAGGGCGTTCTGGTCACGGGCGGCGCCTCGGGATTGGGAGCAGCCTGCGTGCGCTTATTGACGCGGAGTGGAGCAAAGGCGATTATTGTTGATCTGAACGAGCAGCAGGGCCAGGCCCTGGCCGAAGAGGTTGGGGCGGTATTTGTCAAGGCCAACGTCACTGACGAGGCCGATGTACAGGCCGCAGTACAGGCGGCGGTAGATCATTGCAACGGGCTGCACGCAGCGATCAATTGCGCGGGCATCGGCGCGGCGGAGAAGGTGCTGGGCCGCGAAGCGCCTCACAGCCTGGCCGCATTCAACAAAGTCATCCAGGTCAACCTGGTGGGCACCTTCAATGTTATTCGCCTGGCCGCCAACGTGATGGTCAACAATCAGCCCGACGAAGAGGGCGAGCGGGGCGTTATCATCAATACCGCGTCGGTTGCGGCGTTTGATGGACAGATCGGGCAGGCGGCGTATTCGGCCTCCAAAGGTGGGATCGTGGGTATGACACTGCCCATCGCGCGCGAGCTGGCTCGCTTCGGGGTGCGAGTAATGACGATCGCGCCCGGTATCTTTGACACTCCGCTGCTGGCGGGCCTGCCGGAGCCGGCCCGCGTCTCTCTGGGCCAGCAGGTTCCCTTCCCCCCGCGCCTGGGCCGTCCCGCCGAGTATGCCGCCCTGGCCCGCCACATCATCGAGAACACCATGCTCAACGGCGAGGTAATCCGGCTGGATGGGGCCATAAGGATGGCCCCTCGCTAGTTGATTGCCACGTGGCCTACAGGTAGCCAACATGATCGAGGGGGAACCACCAGCGAGTGGCTCCCCCTCATTTATTTACTGCTCTCGACAAGCAGAAGAATAACCATTTCTAACTACCCACACCGCAGTTTACCTCCTCTGTTCGTTGCTAATAGTGCGCAGCTTATAAACGCGAGCATAGTAGCCTTTTGTCATGAGACAACCATATCAAAAAAATACACTATGCAGGAGATAGATCGATGTCGAACAACAGCAGTGCAACAAGGGAAACGGCGGATGATGAGCAGCCGCCTTCTAACAGCGATATAGCAGCAGCCACAGCCGAGACGCCGGCCAAGGAACATACGGCGAGCACGACCCTTATGCCGCATCTCAGCGCGTTTATTGAGACGGGTCTGATTGTTGTGGGCCTGCTCGCGACCTTTTTCCTGCTACCGCGAACGCTGGGCAACGATGGCGCGCTGCGTTACAAGGATCTCGTGGCCCTGCTCTCTCACCAGGCGGCTGACTCCAAGTATTCGCTCATCGGGCCGATCTTTTCACTGCCCCTGCTCTTGATTGGCCGCAAGCTCGGCCATCCCGAAGACTGGATTCGCGTCTATAACCAGGTCTTATTTGCGCTGAGCCTGCTGATCAACTATTTTGTGCTGAGAAACCATATCGATCGTGGCTTATTGCGTAAGTTTTTCCTGCTCTTGATCGTTGCCTCGATGTTTGTCGCGCACCTGGCGTTTTTCTATGGCGAGGTGTTCACGGCTCTCTGCGCTGGCTTCGGCATACTGGCCATCTATCTGCGCTTCGCGGCTCCTGCCGGCTGGCTCGCGCTGGTGCTTGGCGTGGCGAACACGCCGGCCACCCTGGCGGGACTGGGTCTGATGGCCCTCAAGCGCGTTATTGACAACAGGCGCTTCCGCTATCTCCTGGTGATCATTGCCGCAGCGGCGCTGATCGCGCTGGAATCCTGGCTGCGCCGTGGCAACCCTTTGGGTAGTGGCTATGCCGATGATCATGGTTTCCCCACCATCATGCCCTACTCCGGTAGGCCCGGTTTCAGCTATCCTCTCTTCTTCGGCGTGCTCTCCCTGCTCTTCTCCTTCGGCAAGGGGCTGCTTTTCTTCGCGCCCGGCCTGCTGCTGCCTGTACGCAAAACGCTGCTGAAATGGCATCCACAGGGGAGCCGTATACCGCTCG
Organism: Ktedonobacteraceae bacterium; assembly: GCA_017354095.1. GTDB lineage: Bacteria > Chloroflexota > Ktedonobacteria > Ktedonobacterales > Ktedonobacteraceae > Bu33. The sequence goes on along the minus strand of JAFMRP010000041.1, from coordinate 2,772 downwards.
ACCGGGTCTACATCCTCTGGCTCTGCTTTCTGGTTGGCCTGATATTCATCTATGCCCAATGGTGGGCCTGGTATGGTGGCCCTTTCTGGGGACCACGCTTCCTGCTCTTCGCCTCTATTCCGGCTTCGTTCGCCCTGGCCACGCGCCTGCACTACAGAGACGCCGGACTGCCGGTAAACCTGCTCACACTGGGGATCTTCGTGCTCTCGGTCTGGGTGTGCATCGACGGCTCGATCTACCAGTGGGCAACCTCGCCCCGCCAGATTCCGCTCTGCGTGGGCAACAACTATAACCTGGAGATGATCTGTTACTACACGCCGGAGTTTAGCCCGCTGTGGCTGCCCTTCGTCAAACACTATTCCCTATCGATACAGCAAATACTCTACCTGGCCTACATCCTTATCTCAGCCGCCTATCTGATCACGCCACTGGCCATCCAGATCGTACAGCAGATCAGAGCATTGGTGAGAAAATATGGTAAGGACTATCTGAAAGCCGGAACATGGCGCATATAGGGAGACGAGACAAAGTGTATGCGCTTTCTTTCCTAACGTGCTTGTCTACGCGCAGATAAAGGGGTAAGATGTAGTTAAAATTGACTCGTGTGTATGTTCAGATAGAGGATAGCATGCTTGATTGGACCGGACAGCGACTGGGAAACTACCATATTATCAAGCGCCTGGGCAGCGGTGGCTTTGCCAGCGTCTACCTGGGCGAGCACCTCTATCTCAAGACGCCTGCCGCGATCAAAGTGTTACACATCCAGCTCACCGAAGAGACGCTGGAGCAATTTCTGCATGAGGCCCGCACCGTCGCCCATCTTAATCACCCCAATATCATACGCGTGCTCGAATTTGGCATTGAGCCGGTTCCGTTTCTGGTCATGAGCTACGCCCCGCAGGGCTCACTGAGGCAGCGTCATCCTGGCGGCAGCCAGCTGCCCCTGCCCCTGATCATCAGCTATGTCAATCAGCTGGCGGCGGCGCTGGGCTATGCCCATGAGCACCAGATTATCCACCGCGATGTCAAGCCGGCCAATATGCTACTGGGCGATGAGCGCACGGTGCTGCTGGGCGACTTTGGTATCGCCATGATGGAGCGCGACACAGAAGCGACCCAGGCCATCAATATGCGCCAGGAAGCAGCAGCCGTCGGCACGGTGCTCTATATGGCGCCCGAGCAGTTGAAAAATACGCCCGAGCCGGCCAGCGATCAATATGCCCTGGGCGCGGTGGTCTATGAATGGCTCTGCGGGACGCCACCCTTTCGCGGCTCGCCCTACGAGGTGGCCTACGGACATCTGCACCTGCCGCTGCCCCTACCACGCGAACATCGCCCGGACCTGAACCCGCAGATCGAACAGGTTGTGCTGCGTGCGCTGGCGCGTGAGGCCAGGGATCGCTTCCCGCGTATCCAGGATTTCGCGCGGGCCCTGGAGGCGGCGTGCCATCAGCCGTCATCGTCCCATGTCGCGGGCACGGAGCGCGTTTCTGGTCCTCTGCTGTTACAGCCATCGCCGCTCGCACCTATGCCAGATTTTCCGCCGCCCCCCATCGCTCAGGGCAGCAGGCCGCTTTTCTTGCATATGCCACAACAGATCAGCCCATCGACCTCAGCGTCAGAGCCAACCAGCCAGGCTCTACCAGTACCAGAGCCGGTCAACCTGGGCAGCAGGCCCAAGCGCTCGCTGTCATCGCTGTCACGACGCCGGGTCATAGCCGGACTGGCGGGCGGAGGCCTGACCATACTTGGCGGCGTGCTGCTCTATCGTGCCGTGCAGCCATCCTCGCCCCTTCCTCCGGCGCATGCGCAGCCCACAAAAACGGCCACGGCCACGAGTCCAACGGCCACCCCGACGCCCGTGGCAACGGTCCCGCCCGCGCTCAGCCAGGCCCAGACACGCCCGGCCATCTCCTCCTGGGGCGAAACGAATCTCGAATTAATCGCGCGTGGCTCCGACAACGCGCTCTGGCGTCGCCACTATGACGGCTCCTGGCACGATTGGGAGGCGCTCGGCGGCACCCTCTCTTATGATCCGGTTGTGGCCTCCTGGGGCGCGGGCCGGCTGGATATCTTCGCGCGCGGGGCCGACAATACCCTCATGCATAAAGCCTATGATGGCTCCTGGCAATCGTGGGAATCGCTCGGCGGCACCCTGACCGCTGATCCGGCCGTGGCCACCTGGGGCGTGGGACAACTCACCGTGATTGTGCGCGGAATAGACAATGGCTACTGGCGCAAGTTCTACGACGGCACCTGGCACGATTGGGAACCGCTTGGCGGCTCCTTCATCACGGAGCCAACCATCGCCTCCTGGGGGGCCAACCATATTGATATCTTTGGCATCGGCACCGATAACGCGCTCTGGCATAGAGGCTTTGAGGGCGCGTGGCAAAACTGGGAAAGCCTGGGGGGCAGCCTGACCTCCGCCGCCTCCGCCTCCTCCTGGGCCGCGGGCCGGCTGGACGTTTTCGCGCGCGGGGCCGACAATACCCTCATGCATATCTGGTACAACGGCTCCTGGGGCTCCTGGGAGACCCTGGGAGGCGCGTTGACGACCTCTCCATCCGCTACTGCCTGGGGCGGCACCCACATCGAAGTCTTCGCACGCGACGCCGCCTCCGCTCTGCAACACACCTGGTTCGACGGCAACTGGCACTCCTGGGAAGCATTCCACTAGGCCAGCGGATGCTCCTGATCAACATATAGCCAGAAAAGGCGATTTATGCATAACGATTCCACTTTTGCATAGTGCAAAGGAATATTACCTTA
>JAFMRP010001529.1 GCA_017354095.1 Ktedonobacteraceae bacterium | reverse complement strand
TCACCGCGCCCGCTCAAGGAAAAGAGCAGCGGTGAAGGGCTTTTTCTTCCCCATCGCCCAGACTCCATCACGTCGATAGACCCGTACCATCCAGACGGCGAAAACCACTTCAATCATAGCAATTCCCAGCCTGTACAGGCCATACCACACAGGCGCACTGCCGGGAAACACGCCACTAAGCTGCAGAATATCTACAACCACTGCGATAACAGAGCTTCCAAAAGCCACCAGCAGCAGCCAGAAAAGCCAGTACCAATGGCGCACAACCCCCACAATAACCACGCCAACCAATACCAGCACACCAGCCAGAAACAACGTTAATAACAACGGATAAGGCTCCTTCGGAGAAGAGGTGAGCTTCAGCATCTCCGCGTATATAGCCGGCTCAACGATATATACGACCACCAGGCTCAGCGCACAAAGCAAGAAAAAACCAATCAACGCCTTCTCCAACCCCCACCGCATCACCCCCCGACGCATCTTCTCCTCCATAATAATCCTCATTTCTCTCATAGAGGCACCTGCTTACGCCGTTTAAAAATTTATGAGGGTACACTCATCTTTTCCGTGCCCCATCGGGAATGTAGGGCCCTCCCTTGTGGGGGATGCCTTTCCGACCGCCTGAACGTAGTTAGACGCGTTAGCGGCGTTGGCGGTCGGAATATAGAGGGCTGCCGGCTCGCCACCTGCCGACCCTCGTGCCCATTTCTGCCGATCCCCGTGCCATCCATCTCCCGGCCCACCGCCCCGCCGATCCCGTGCCCTTCTTTCGCCCACACAATCACATCACATCCCCCGCTCACGGTTCCCCTCTGCCAGTTTCAACCCATCAAAAATCAACGTCGCCAGCACTTCGGGCAACTCTTCCCAGTGTGCCGCAATCTCCTGGTCTCCAAGCAGCTGCAGCGCCAGCAGCCCGAGCATCATCCCTCCAATGGCCCGTATCGTCAGCGGCACGTCAACCTGGCGTATCTGCCCCTCCTCGATCTGCGCCTGGAAGTAACGCTCGCCAATCTGCACGGTAGGCATAACGATCTGCTGATAATACATTTCGCGCAGCTCCGCATTGACCAGCACTTCGGGCAACACCGCCTGAAAGACCTCGGCATTCGGCCACAGCAACTCCATACGCTGGCGCAAGTAGGCGGTGAAGAATGCGCGTAGATCTTGCTCACTGCCCAGCGCGAAATGCTGCTCACGTTCGGTCGTCTCGTTCAGACGATTGAGGATGGCCAGCAAAACATCGGCCTTGCTGGCAAAGTAGGTATAAATCGTCCCATCAGCAATGCCGGCCTGGCGTGCGATATCTTTGATCGTCGCTCGATGAAAACCCTTTTCGGCAAAAACATGCGTCGCAGCGTCCAGAATCTGATTGCGACGGGCTGTAATAAGCAATTCCTGAATAGGGTCATCAGGCATAAATCTCTCCCTATAACGAGTGAATGAGTGACCGTTCACATAAATGAATGCATATTCAATATGCATGATAGCACCATGTACTGGAGGTTGTCAATGGATGTGAGGCAGAACTCCAATATCCAGCCTGGCCACTGATATCTGCTAATGACATAAAAACTGTCCCTACCCCACCATAGCAGAACCCACCAGTTTACGTCTATACTTACTGCGCTTGTCTGGCTGTTCAGATAAAGAAAGGAATCTGGAACGTTGCTCTCATCCTCCCAAAAATTCCTGATTGGCACCGCTTTGCTAGGACTATTTCTCTTCGGTTTCCAGGCAGGGGCATGGGGAGTCCTCCTGCCCGATCTCATGGCATTCTATCGCCTGACCCCGGCAACAGT
>JAFMRP010001528.1 GCA_017354095.1 Ktedonobacteraceae bacterium | reverse complement strand
TATGGCGACCGGCATGGTGTACCGGTGAGCAACAGTTTCCGCTACTTCAATCCTGATGGTACCACCAATCCAGGTGTATCCTTCGCCTACTGGACGGCGCCGATTTTCGATTCCAGCAATCCGCCAGCCCAGACCGACACAACGTTCAACATGCTCAGTGCTGATGGTAAGAACGCGCCCGCGCCCTGGGTGCCATACACGCGCGCGGGCTGTAACGTTGGTAGTGTCGCGACAGCGAACTCCATTCTAGAAAACACGGCAATAGACATCCCCACCGTTTTTGGGGCCAACTCACCTGAAGCGGCCGAGGTCAAGGCTAATCCCGCGCAGGCAACATCTGACTTTGTAGGGATCGGTGTCCACTGTGCTCAGGGTAACGCGCTCTGTTCGGCCGCTCACCAGGGAAGGCCAGACTTGTTGCCTGATGAGCCCGGCGGTTACTCAGGCTACCAGGGTCTTTTTGGCAATAAATATGTCGCGCCGCAGATCAGCCCCGGCGGTCCGGTCACCGATATCAACGGCAACGTCATTCAGGACCCCGCGGGCCATATTGGTTTCCCCGGATTTGATGGAATGTCCGCCGCTACATCGCTGGGATATGTGGCCGCGATGCAAGAGCACGGCGTACCAGTGACCTATGCCTATATCTCAGATGCTCATGATAGGCATCCGAGCGGTCCGGCATTTGGGCCTGGTGAGGCGGGTTATGTGGCCGCGCTCAAGGCTTATGATGATGCCTTTGGGAAGTTCTTCGCCCGGCTGCAGCGTGATGGGATTACAAAGGACAACACACTTTTTGTTTTCACTGTTGACGAGGGCGATCATTTTGTGGGTAGCGCACCGAGCCCGGCGGGATGTGATGGTGTGACCACACCCTGCACGTATAGCAAGATCGGTGAGTTGAACGCCAACTACGCGGGTCTGCTGGCAACGCAGAAGAACGTCACGACGCCGTTTACCGTTCATTCCGACTCGGCGCCCACCGTCTACATCACCGGCAATCCAGCGCGGGACGCCAGTGTAACGCGTACATTCGAGCAGGCGACGGCAGGGTTAACGGCGACCAATCTCATTACGGGCAATACCGACAAGATCACCAACCTTATGGCTGATCCGGTGGAGATGAAGCTGCTGCATATGATCACCGCTGATCCGGCGCGAACGCCAACCTTTACCCTGTTCGCCAATCCCGACTACTTCCTGTTCGCGGGTGCTCGTAACTGTAACTCGCCCTGTGTTACCGAGCCTCCGTCTTTTGCCTGGAATCATGGTGATGTCGCGCCAGATATTGGCAAGACGTGGGTAGGTTTTGTGGGTCCGGGCGTGCAGCATATGGGGCTCAACGACCAGATCTGGGCGGACCATACCGATGTGCGTCCGACGATGTTGGGACTGCTAGGCCTGAAGGACGATTATCGCCATGACGGTCGCGTGCTATTCGAGATCCTCAACGCCAAGGCGCTGCCGAAAGAGGTGCGTGACCATCTGGGCTTCTACGTTCACCTGGCCCAGGTATACAAGCAGATCAACGCGCCATTTGGGCAGCTGGGGTTAGATACATTGAAGACCTCGACGACCGCGCTGGCGAGTACTTCCGAGAACGACGAGACGTATATGCAGCTGGAGCAGGAGCTACAGCAGATCACCGATCAGCGTAACGTCGTGGCCTCTCAGATCATCGCGCTGCTGGAATCGGCGGAGTTCGGAGGGAGTGGGCATGGGCAGCAGGCGAAACTGATCGATCAGGCGAATGCGTTGTTGAAGCAGGCGCACACGATGGCGACGAGGCATTAGGGAAGAGT
>JAFMRP010000400.1 GCA_017354095.1 Ktedonobacteraceae bacterium | reverse complement strand
GGTCAGCGTTGGGAGTCGGAATAAAAGCACAGGGGTCCCCGCATCTCCCTCCCTCGTGCCGCCGTAGGCGGCTCACAAAAGTTATGGAAAATATCTAAAGGAGCATCTACACATGGGAACCCGAATAAACTACTCGAAAGCGGCGCCAGGAGCAATGAAGGCAATGAATGGCCTTGAGACCTATCTCGTCGGCTGTGGCCTTGAGCCAGCACTGCTCGATCTTGTGAAATTGCGCGCTTCACAAATCAATGGCTGCGCTTACTGTGTCGATATGCATAGCCTGGATCTGCGAGCAGGGGGCGAAACGGAACAGCGCATCTACGCGCTGCCCGTCTGGCAGGAGACGCCATTTTTTAGCGAGCGCGAGCGTGCCGCCCTCCTCTGGACGGAGAAGCTCACTCTGATCTCGCTCGACCACGTGCCCGACGAGATCTATGAGCAGGTTCGCCCACATTTTACCGATGAAGAACTGGCCAATCTGACGCTGGCCATCGCGACGATCAATGCGTGGAACCGCTTTGGCATCAGCTTCCGCGATGCGCCAGGACACTATAAGCCAGCCAGAAATCACTAAAGCAGAGACCCGATACATGCTTGGGAAAAGTCGCCCCGTATCTGTAGAGGCAAGGGGAGGGGAGAGGCTGAGCGGGGCCCTTGAGGTTGCCCGCTCGTGCCTCTGTCTCCTTTTCCCATACTGTACCGCGCGATCGCACCAGCAGTACAACAAATGGAGCATTGATTGATGGATTGCTATGTATTGATATAATAAATAATACTGCTCAGCCCGCCTCTGGAGCGGCTGTGTCGCATGTGTAGGATCTGTGTAGGATTTGTGTAGCATTGTGTAGGATCTGCATCGGCCTGGGAAGCGGCTGTGTCGCATTGTGTAGCTTTCTGGTACAAGTTTTGGCAAAAACGACAATTGGTTCCTTTGATCCAGCGTGTAATACACCATAACCCACCTGTAGAGCGGCTGTGGAGGGTTGGAGGGTTTTGAAGGCTTTGTGGAAGGTGTGTGGAGGGTTTGAATCGGCCTGGCAAGCCGCTGTGGAAGGTTGTGGAGGATTTTGGCACGGGTTTTTGGAGGGCGACACACCATACCACCTGGAGGTTGTTCATGGAAGAGACAACAGTCCTGTTTCGCCCCGTTGGCTCCAAAGAACTGGCCCTGATCCGCGAAAGCGATTACCGCGTCTTTCCGCCGCGTCTCCACTGGCAGCCGATCTTCTACCCGGTGCTCAATGAGGAATATGCGACCCAGATCGCCCGCGATTGGAATGCCCGCGATGGCAACTCGGGCTATGTTACGCGTTTTCAGGTCCGCAGCCGCTTTCTCCAGCGCTACAAAGTGCAGACCGTTGGCGGCTCCATTCACCAGGAATACTGGATACCAGCCGAAGAACTTGAAGAGTTCAACCGCAATATCGTGGGTCAGATTGAGGTGATTGCCACCTTTCACTCAAAATAGGGGACAGAAGAACAGTCAGCTCTTCTGTCCCCTTCACCTATCCCCTTAGGATGAGGATTGTCCTTTGCGCTGGATGCCGTCCTCAATCTGGCTGACCAGGAACTGCAGTTTCTTGATGGCGTGCTCGGCATTGCGCTTGTTGCGCTCGTAGCCCTCGGGGTCCAGCTGGTTAAACCAGGTCTGGATATCTTCCTCGGCGACGTCATACCATTTGGCATCGGCCTGCAGGCGCAGATAAACGCGCATCTGCGGATCCTGCTTCTTGCGCACCGGGCCCGGCTTGCCCCCTACCGCAGCACTTTCCCGCTCGTCAGCCGCGATAGCTTCGGCCAGCTCCTGCTCGGGATGCAGCTCGTTGTAAAGCGCCTCCACATCAGAAGAGCGGAAGAACGATTCGCGTCCTACGCCCCGGCGTGCTTTGATCCGCCCATCTTTCACCCACTGCTCCAACGTCAGGCGATCTATCCCCAGGCGGCGCGCGGCCTCCCCGGCATCCATAAACGCGAATCGCGCGGGTTGATTGATCATCACTCCTGCTCCTTCTATACTAGAGATACCAGATTAGCGTTGCTGCAGTGTGATGCCCAGGCCATCGGGATCGTGCAGCACGGCAAAGACCCTGCCGGCGGGCTGTTTCTCCGGCGCCATTGAGAAGGTCGCGCCGCGTGCCTTGAGATCTTCGTAGGCGGTCTGGAGATCATCGACGATAAAGCCAAGCTGCGCATGGCCCGCCGGTACGCGCGCGGTCAGCTCGGAGGCTTGCCCCTCCGGAGCCAATGTGCGATGCAGGGCAATTGTTATCTCACCAGTGGCAAGCTCGGTCCAGCCAGGTGAGCTAAACTTGAGGGGCAGGCCCAGCATATCGCGGTAGAAGGCAATTGAGCGCTCCATATCGCTCACGTAGATAATAATGTAGTCGGGTTTCTGGAATCGTATTGCCATATGCTCAATATCCTCAGTTCTCATTGTTTACTCGGAGGTATGGGGCCGGTAGAACATGAGGAGTGTGCTGCCATAGCGGCGCTCATCGGTCAGCTCAAGACGCTGGCAAGGTACAGCGGCTACGCCAGGGCGCTCCTTCGGGTGTATCTGCACAACCACCAGCCCATCGCTGGCCACCAGCGGCGATGCGTCCAGCATCGCCAGCGCCCTCGCTGCCAGCTCTTCATATTGCGGGGGCGCTACATATACAATATTATACACGCGTTGCCGGTCTATGGAGATATTCTCGACCTGCGCCTGGAGAAACTTGAAGGCATCGCCCTGAATGACCTCGGCTCGCTCGCTCAGGTGGGTAATCTCCAGATTCTCACGCACCAGCCTGACGATTTTATAGTTCATCTCGATAAATGTTGCGTGTGCCGCCCCCCGGCTCAGCGCCTCAATCCCGACGCTGCCCGTTCCCGCGAACAGATCCAGAAAGCGCGCATCCTCCACATCGGCAGCCAGAATATCAAATAACGCAGTCTTCACACGCGCGATAATGGGGCGCGTACCGGCTGTTTTAGGAGACTTGAGCTTGCGTCCCTTGGCATCACCGGTTCCCACGCGCATAGCGTTCCTCCTCCAGGAGCCGCAGGACAGCATCCACTTCACTTACAAAGTCATCTTCCTTGGCCCAGGAAATCAGCGCCTCCAGTTGATCTACTTTTAACTTTTTTGTCACCGTCACACCCCAGATGCCCTCGATCAGCTCTTGCAACTGCTCACCGCCGATCTGCCCATCGATCACGTTGCGTAAAACCTGCAGGCGCGCCGCGTTGGCAGTCGTGTTCCCGCGCGCCTCGCGTAAGCGGTCAATGACGGTCCAGCCACGTTCACGCAGGGCTCCGCTCAGGCCAGACCCCTCCTCATCGTCTCCTTCTTCCAGATCTTCGTCCTCCAGGTCAACTTCTTCGTTAAACGAGGTTGGTGTAACATAGTACTCACCGTCATCCTCTTCCAGATCGTCATCCTCTTCATCAATCACCGGGATAGGTGCGGAACGTGGCGGTGGCAGCGTAGAGGCCGGGCGCAGCTTCTCCCTTAACGTGGGATCTAGACCCGATAGCCGCTGTTCGCTCTGTCGCGTGCCGGGATTATCTGTCGCTGCGGGAGGAGCAGGAGGAGAGGAGGATGGCGGTGTGCCGGCAGGCTTATCCTGCGCCACCAGGTATATCAGGCGATCATATGCCTCGCGCAAGTTGATACCAGAGAGCGAGTTGACTTTTAGCAGCTGCATGATCATCTTAGAAGAGGTCAGGTTAAGATTCTCACGAGCCTGCTGGAGGAATTCGGGGATGCTCATTACGGCCCTTCCCTCCTCACCACCATTCGATTTCGATGGCTGCTGGCTCAATCCACCATTCGGGCGGGTCACCTTTTCTCCCTGCTGGCGCGCTGTCTCAGGTGGGACCTCCCGCGCCTGGCTCGAAACTGCTGGCTGCGGCGCGGTCTGTGGCGCAGGCATAGCCGCAGGACGATTGGCTGGCCTGGATGGAGCCGCTGCCGGTTGTGGCGCGGGCGTTGGCGTGGTGCGCTGCGTCAATGAGCGCTGGATCACCTGGGGGACGCGCTGCACCGTATGACTGATGAGCTGTCCTAATCCCTCTTCAGCCTCGCGCAGCAGCCGCTCACGCTCTTCCGCGCTGGCTCCAATCGGCACGGGAACACGCATCTCCACGCTGTGCGTGCGCCCGTTGGCGGAAATTTGTGTCGCGTAACGCAGCCAGATGTGTTGCCCGGGTTCTCCTCTCTGCCGGTTCATATTACTGTCCATAAACTCACTCTCCTGGCACCTATTCAAGATGAATTGTAACTGATGTACGTTGATTATATCTTTGATTCTCCCCCTTGTCCACGCACATATCATGTTATTCCAGGCGCCCCTACTGTACCCGGATAACCAGCCATTACGTTCTATTGAAAAAGATGCCGTACATATTTATGAGCATCTTGCCAAAAAAGTAGTTGTGATGTATGGTAAAATAGTGAAGAGTATCGGCACAGTTCATGCTGTCTTCAAATCCGAAAACAATCAGCTGCATTCGGGATAGCTGTAGCGTACAACACACCTCAGAAAGTTGAGATGCGATGTCTATGATCACCAGCCCTCCACCCGCTCAGCAAACAAAGGCGCCAGAATCCCCCAAAAAAGAGGTGAAACTCACTCCCATACGCAGACGCATGGGGGATGCTCCGGCTGCGCTATTTGTCAAAAGCTTACTTCGTCCGATTTTTAAGGGTATCTACTACCTGCTCCAGGCTATCAGAGGGCACAAACTGGTAACTCTGGGAATTATCCTGCTCTTATTAATCAGCATCTCCGTTACTTCCTTTGCTACCACGGGCTCGCTGCCCTTCGGCATCGGCAGAGATCCGTTCAACTTTAGCACCAACGGCGGCCAGAACGGCGGCGAACATGTGCGGAACTGGCTGTATGCCTTACGCGATGGCAACCTCACACAGCTTTCGCTGATCCAATCTGAGCTGGCCATGTCACAACCACCCGATCCCCAGCAGCTTATAGCCCAGTTCAGCCAGCCCCAGGGGCATTTGCAATGGAAATCGATCAACCTCATAGCTGTCTACACACAATCAGATACTACCGTAGAAAGCTTTTATGCCATTGATTTTACCAGCCCCGGCCCTGGCGGCCAGACGAAGGGCACGATGATCTGGCACTTTACGACGGTGCAAGGGCGCATTATCTCTCTTGATCTCGTCTCAGCACGTAGCTTACTACAGTAAAACGCTAGAGCTTGTCTTGCGAGCAGAAGGATATTCAGATTATGGCCAAACAAGATCAAAAACGCAGCGACCTGGATAGGTCAATTGACCTGGGGATGGACCAGTTTGGACGTTTCGCCAGACTGCGCTGGCTCTGGCTCGTTCTCGCGGCGATAGTGATGTGGTACCTTGTGGTCTACATGCTGCCACAAATTACCCCTCCCTCGCCCGGCGACGTGCTACTTTATGCTTTCCAGATCGCTTTCGCCATCTTCTTTGCCGTCATCCAGTTTGTCGCCATCTTCTGGTTCCTGGGACGACCCCGCCTGTACTGGGTCATGCCAGGAGAGACGGGCGTGACCTT